>NZ_JBTLQH010000042.1:0-54288 GCF_054461575.1 Flavitalea flava | reverse complement strand
CATGCTTACTGTTTTTCAGAAAGCAAAGCTACTTTCTCCTTCCTGAATAACATCGATGCTCCGGATCGTATGCTTACGATCCCGCAGGATTTGAAATATTCATTAGGCCTGGTGATGCGGAATTGGTAAGTGAAGAATAAAAACTGATTTCGGTATCTTTAACCACTAGATTGCCCCTCCAGTAATCAAAGGAATTATCGTAAATACCTGCTGAAATAGTTGCCAAAGTTGATCGCCTCTTTGTCTATCAAGGGAAAGCGCTATTGCAATCCTTGATATTATTCCAATTGCAATGCCTTTCCAGTCTGTTTTTGAAAGTCTTGTTACAGATTCAATAAGATAATCAAGCTTTTTATTTATGCTTTGCTGTTGCAGCTCTGAAGTGTTGAATCTTTCCGCAATTAAGCCTTTGAGACCCTCCATTGCGAGCCTTATTCTAGCAGCGTCATCTGCAGAAAATCTGCCAGTATCCTCGATGTTTATATTTTCGATTTTCAGATATTCGACCCCTTTTTTATATTCCTGCCAAAGATCAACAGCATTCTGATCATCTAAATAGGGCTGCACGTGTCTTTTCAGCCAGATACCAATATAAATGAGTATGTCGTCGATAGTCAAAGTGGATTGAGGGGAAGGATTATTTAACACATACATTGGTCCATATTCGGTATAGTTTATTGCGTATGCGTTGAAATTACTCGGAAACGGCTCTATCTTAAAGACAAATTTGGAATTCTTGAACTCAAGATTAGTAACATTGGGTTCATGACTGTAGGGACTGTCAAATAATTCGAATGCTATAAGACCATATTTACTTTGGTTTAAATACTCTACGATCTTATTTCTGTGTGTTTGTCTCATAAGATCAGTTTATGTTAACACCTAAGGTGGTCAGCCCAGAATAAATCTTTACTGCATTTCCGCTACAATCATAAAATAAAAAGGTGCAATACATTGAAAATCAATTTATTGCACCTTTATCGTGTGGAGATGAGGGGAGTCGAACCCCTGTCCAAACATATTCGCCGAAAGCTTTCTACATGTTTATTCTGGTATTAATTGTCGGGAAACGGCAGGAACCGGACTAACCGATCGTTTCCTTAGCTGGATGGTCTTAAGCAACGGGCACAGCCTTCCGTTGCAGCATCCTGTATTTTTTTTGAGTCGGCGGTGAAGCTTGGTAACAGGCTAACCTGCAACACGGCCCGAATGACTATCTAATCACTGATTAGGCAGCCATGGCATACGTAGTATTGCCATTTGAAATGTGAGTATTCAGATTAACGTGCTAATTACACAACGCACGACATGCTTACACTTTCAAAGATCTATGCTGTCAAAACCGGGCATCCCCAACTTCCCTGAGATTAGTATCTTACAATACGTCTCCGGGTTTATTACTGCAAATTTACAAAAAAAAAATTATCTAATTAAACAATCCCTTAACCACCCGGAAGATATCCAACCCCAACGCATAAGCCATCAGTGAGAACAGCAGGATCATACCCACCATCTGGGCGTATTCGATGAACTTATCGCTTGGCTTGCGGCCGGTGATCATTTCTACCAGGGTAAACAAGGCATGTCCTCCATCGAGGGCCGGTATCGGCAAAATATTCATAAAGGCCAGCAGGATGCTGAAAACCGCAGTCAGGGTCCAGAAACTCTGCCAGTCCCAGACCGGAGGAAAGATATTGGCAATACTAACCACACTGCCCAGGGAATCCTGTGTTTTTATTTCTTTGGAGGTAAAGAGCAATTTCAGGTTCCGGATATAATTGGTGAGCGTCGACACACTTCTCTGGACACCCGCTGGAATAGCCTGCAGGAAGGTATAGTTGACTTCTTTTACACCGAGTACTTCATCCGGACCTTTGTAAAAGATCCCATTCTCCCCTTTTTCATTGATATTAACGGAAGCATGAACGGTATCTTTTCCATTACGAAGGAAGGCCAGGTCTACATTCGTCCCTTTCCATTCCTTCGGGTAATCACGCATCGCGACCATCAGGTCCGTTGAATATTTGATGGGGTGTTTATTGAACCCGATCAGGCTATCTCCCTTCTGCACGGTTCCGCTGATGATCTTGGCTGATGGCAGGACCGAATCCACCAATAAGGGATATCTGAAATAAGTAAAACCTCCAAGACGGTTCTTATTTAATTGATTGATGAAACCTTCCGGTATGGCAATGTTCATTTTCTGCCCGTTCCGGTCGATAGTAATGAACTTAGCCTGGCTCATGATGATCTCCGATCCCGTCATTCCCTGTCTTTCCACTTCCTTACCGGCTACCGAAAGGATCTTATCGCCATCCTGTAAACCAATCCTGCGCCCCAGGCTATCCGCATAAACTCCGTATACCAGATTTTTTGAAGGGATATACCGATCACCCCAGGTCCACATGATCATAATAAAGATAACCAGGGCTAGTAATACATTCACCGTAACACCTCCCAACATGATGATCAGACGCTGCCAGGCCGGTTTACTGCGAAACTCATAGGGCTGGGCAGGCTGGTTCATTTGTTCCTTATCCATGCTCTCATCGATCATGCCGGAGATCTTCACATATCCGCCGAAAGGGATCCATCCCAGGCCATATTCCGTCTCACCGATCTTCTTTTTTACCAGGGAAAACCAGGGGTTAAAGAACAGGTAGAATTTTTCCACCCGGCATTTAAACCAACGGGCAGGTAAAAAATGTCCTAATTCATGCAACACTACCAGTATGGAGAAGGATAAAATGAACTGAAGTATTTTAATGCCGATCGCAGACCAATCAATTGCTAATAGTATCATATCCGGAAATCCACCCGCGGCGGAATTTTAATTTATTAATTAATGAATGTCATTGGGAATCTGATCTTTCCAGCTAACCCGGTGAAACTTGCCAAATATCTGCTAAATTTTAAATATCCCACCGCCATTGAAAAAAAACACGGAAAATTCTCATTTCTTTATGAATTACCCTTTTCCGGCGCCGTAAGGCCCTTTTGTTTAAACACGGCTGCCATCAATTTGTTCGTTCCTCCCCTGTTTACCATCAGAGCTTTATCAGGGAGGCGGCGAAATTACGGGCCTCGCCATCGCTTTCAAAATATTCTTCCAGCGTGGGATGTTCTATGAAAGGCACCTGTTGCATGGTGCGTTCCACCAGATCTGTCATATCCAGGAAACCGATGCGGTTTCGCAGGAAGGCAAATACCGCGATCTCGTTCGCCGCGTTCAGCACACAGGGAAGATTCCCGCCCTTGTTCAAGGCATCGGTCGCCAGGACCAGGTTCCGGAATGTTTTGGTATCGGGTTCCTCAAAATTGAGGGTGTTCGGCTTTTTAAAGTCATAACGGGGAAAATTATTCGCCAGACGCTGGGGGAACCCCATGGCATACTGGATCGGTAATTTCATATCGGGTAAGCCCATCTGCGCCTTTATACTCCCGTCTTCGAACTGAATCATGCTATGGATAATGCTCTGGGGATGGATCACCACCTGGACCTGTTCGGGACGAAGATTGAATAACCATTTGGCCTCGATCATCTCCAGACCCTTATTCATTAAAGTAGCGGAATCTATAGTGATCTTGGCCCCCATACTCCAGTTGGGGTGCTGAAGGGCATGATCTCTTTTGACATTGACCAGGAAATTGGGTTTTTTGCCTAAGAAGGGACCACCGGAAGCAGTGAGAATGATCTTTTCGATCCTGTTGCGGGTCTCGCCAACCAGGCATTGAAAGATGGCAGAATGCTCGGAATCCACCGGAATGACCGGTGCACGATTCTCCAGGGCCTTCTGCATGACAATATCCCCGGCGACGACCAGCGTTTCTTTATTGGCAAGGGCGACGGCCTTGCCGTTACCGATAGCTTTCAGGGTTGGACGCAGACCGGCAAATCCAACGATAGCCGCCAGCATCATGTCGTAACTGTCCATATCCGCCACTTCTTCCAGGGCCTTTTCACCCGCGAATACCTTTATAGGATGAGCAGCCAGGGCTTCCTTCACCCGGGGATATTTTTTTTCATCCCCGATCACGACGATATCCGGTTTGAAATGGAGGGCCTGCTTGATCAACAACTCATCATTGCTTTGGGCCGTCAATATTTCCGCGCTGAAAGCAGAAGAATTGGCGTCAATGACTTCAAGAGCCTGCCGGCCGACAGAACCGGTGGATCCAAATACAGCAATGCGTTTTTTTATTAAACCGTTGGACATGTTTAAAAAATTTCGGGATTGGAATTCGGGAAAAGAATGCGTATTACCCCGGTTATTGTTCTCAGAAACGATAAACTAATCAATATATTTTTCCAGCTCCTCTGCCAGTTTACGATCATTGCTCAGACGGGGTACTTTATTCTGCCCTCCCAGCTTGCCTACCGATTTCATATAATCAATAAATCCATTCTTTTTTACCGGGCGGATCTGAAGGGGCTGTAAAATATTCCCCGTGATCAGATCATCATAATAAATATTCTTTGTCCGTAAATTGGTATCTACTTTTATCGCAAAATCACGCATGTCGGCAGGTTTGTTCTCGAACTCTACAAACCATTCATGATAAGATTTCCCGCTATCCTGACGGATCATCGGAGCTACGGTGAATTCCGTAACCTGCAGACCAGCCTCCTGTGCAGCCTTCATCAGGCTGTATTCCACTTCTTCCCCGATAACATGTTCGCCGAAAGCGGAAATAAAATGTTTGATCCTCCCGGTCACTACGATCCGGTAGGGGTTGGTGGAAACGAAACGTACGGTATCGCCGATGCTATATCCCCAAAGACCGGCATTGGTATTGACGACCAGGGCATAATTTTCACCGATCCTGACATCCTTCAGCGCAAGACGGGTCGGGTTTTCCTTATGTATTTCACCGGCCGGAATAAATTCATAAAAAATGCCGCTGTTCGTATTTAAGAGCAGGCCTTCTTCCTCCTGGGTGTCCTGGAAAGCAAAAAATCCTTCGGACGCCGGGAACGTTTCAATCGTATCTACCTTTTTGCCGATACTTTCGAAAAGTTTGGCCTTATAGGGTTCGAAATTCACCCCTCCGTGAACGAAGACGGAAAAACCCGGAAAAATATCTTTTATGGGTTTCCCGCTAACCTTGACCAGCCGGTCGAAATACATTTGTACCCAGGGCGGAATACCGCTGATAAGGGCCATGTCCTGGCTGATCGTTTCTTCCACGATCTTATCGAGTTTGGTCTCCCAGTCTTCAATACAATTGGTTTCATAGGAAGGCAGCTGATTGCGACGGAGATAGCTCGGCACCTGGTGGTTCGAAATACCGCTTAACCGCCCTGTCGGTATGCCTCCGACCCTTTCCAGTTCGGGGGAACCGGATAAAAAGATCATTTTTCCGTCCATAAGGGACGTATTGCCCGTTTCGGCCATATAGCACATAACCGCATTACGCGCCGTATTAAAGTGATTTCCAATGGATTCCTTTGAGATGGGGATATATTTTACCCCGCTGGTGGTACCGGATGTTTTGGCGAGGTAAAGCGGTTTGCCCTTCCATAATACATTGTGCCGCCCCTCTTTGATCCGCTCTATATAGGGTTTGAACTGCTCATAATCCCGGACGGGAACAGCCTTGACATACTCCTCATACCCTGAAACCTGGTGAAACTGATGATCCTTTCCAAAATCCGTCAGTTTGCCGGTTTTAATAAGGTCTTTGAGTATGGCTGCCTGATCCTCTACCGCTGTAGTCATCCCCTTCTTTATACCACTATATATATAACTGGCAAACGGCTTTGCCAAGAGTGATTTTATCTTCACGTTCATGGCGACAAACCTACATTAAAATGCTCATTTTCCCTTAAATTCGCCACCCCTCCGGTTTTTTTCTGAACTTCCTTCTTTTTTTCGTGAAATCCCCTTACCTTTGCGACCCTAATATTGAATAAGTATGTTCGCAGTAGTAAAAATAGCCGGCCAGCAATTCAAGGTCCAAAAAGACCAAACATTGTACGTTCCTCATGTAGCAGGCAACGCCGGCGATAAATTAGAATTCGCAGAGGTACTCCTTGTGGATACCGACGGGAAATTATCCCTTGGTAACGATATCAAGGCTGTCATCAAGGCCGAGATCATCGGACAGGTGCAGGGTGATAAAGTGATAGCCTTTAAAATGAAGAGAAGGAAAGGTTTCCGTAAAAAACACGGTCACCGTACTCACTATACCAAGATTAAGATCAGCGGTATCGAATAATTCAGGAATTTATTTTCCGGATTACAAAAGAAAAAAAATAATTAACTACAAACTTTTATACGATGGCACATAAAAAAGGTGAAGGTAGTGTAAAGAACGGCCGCGACTCACAGAGTAAGCGTCTTGGAGTGAAGATCTACGGTGGTCAACCTGCAATCGCCGGCAATATCATTATTCGTCAAAGAGGTACTGAATACCATCCTGGAAAGAATATCGGTGTTGGAAAAGATTTCACTTTGTTTGCACTTGTTGACGGTTTAGTTGAATTTAAGAAGGGTAAAGGCGACAAAACCCATGTTAGTATCAATGCAGCAGAAGTAGGTGCTTAAAAAAAATATTTGAACAAATCAAAAATATTTTTTGGTTTTTTCAAATAAGTTTCTATTTTTATGTCTGTAAATTGATTTACTAACCAATTAAATTCAAAAAAAATGGCAACTGCAAAAAAAGCCGCTAAGAAAAAAGCCGCTCCCAAAAAGAAAGCTGCTCCTAAAAAGAAAGTAGCAAAGAAAGCCGCTAAGAAGAAATAGTTTCTTTTTTTTGGCAAATCATATCAAAGTCCCGAAGCGATTCGGGACTTTTTCATTTTGGTAGCTCCCCCAACAAAATAAAACCGGAAATCGACACAAAATCTCCCGAAACCCCTGTATTTAGTGGCTTTCAGATTCCGTTTCCTAATTGTTTCATAAGTATCTTTAGGTATAATTCTCCATAACTCTTTCCAAATGGACAACAACTTTATAGCCGACCAATTCGATATGCTCGCCAAATTAATGGACATCCATGGCGAAAATACATTCAAGATCCGGTCCTATTCGAATGCCGTATATACGATAGAAAAGCTACCCCGCCCCCTGACCGAAATGTCTCTTGCCGAGATGACCGCGGTAAAGAACATCGGGGACGCGATCGGCAAAAAGATCCTGGATACCATAAAAAACGGGGAATTACCCCTTCTCCGGGAATTTATTTCAAAGACCCCTCCCGGTATAATCGAAATGCTCGGGATCAAAGGGCTCGGTCCGAAAAAGATCATCACCATCTGGAAGGAAATGGAAGTCGAGTCCATTGGTGAACTACTATACGCCTGTCAGGAAAACAGGCTTCTTCTGTTTAAGGGCTTTGGTGAAAAGACACAAAACAATGTCCGGGAGTCGATCGAATTTTTCTTTAAAAGCCAGGGAAGCCATTTGTATGCAGACGTTGAAACCCATGCCCTGAGCCTGACCGCCAATCTTCAGGAATATTTTATCAACGAAAAAATCGAACTGACAGGAGCCTTCCGCCGTAACCTGGAGATCATCGATCGGCTGCAATGGGTAACGACCGCCAGCCCGGATGCTGCCAAACAATTTTTTGAGGCTAATGGATTCTCTGTAGAAGAGCCGGGAGCAAATAAAAATCCGGGTGCAAATGAAGGGCTTGGTGCAAATACCGAGAGCCCGAAGCGAATCCTGTTCAAAGGCCCCGAAGGGATAAATGGTGAATTCATTTTCACCCGTCCGGAAAATTTTGCCGTTACGCTGCTGGAAACCAGCTGCAGTAACGAATTCCTGGAGGCCTGGCAACAACGACCCAACTGGGATCGCACCCATCCTTTTGCCGCGGAAGAGGATATTTTTTCTGCCCATTCCCTACCCTTCATCCCTCCTTACCGGAGAGAACAAGCGACTATTCTGGAAAAGGCCGAACACCCCGATTATGTCCAGGTCTCCGATATTAGAGCTATCATTCATAGTCACAGTACCTGGAGCGATGGCTCAAATTCCCTGGAAGAAATGGCGAAAGCCTGTATAGATAAGGGTTTTGAATACCTGGTCATCAGCGACCACAGCAAGAGCGCCGGTTATGCCAACGGCCTGAAAGAGGATCGTATCAAAGAACAACACCAGCTAATCGAGACCCTGAATACGCAACTCGCCCCCTTTGTGATCTTTAAGAGCATCGAGTGCGATATACTGGGTGACAGCACCCTGGATTATACGGATAATATCCTTTCCACCTTTGACCTGGTCATCGCTTCGGTCCATTCCAATATTAAGATGAATGAAGAAAAGGCGATGATGCGTTTGCTCAGGGCTATAGAGAATCCCTATACCACCATTCTCGGACACCTGACCGGCCGTCTGTTACTAAGCCGTCCCGGCTATCCGGTGGATCATAAAAAGATCATCGATGCCTGTGCTGAAAACAAGGTCGTGCTGGAATTGAATGCTCATCCCCGCAGACTGGACATAGACTGGCGCTGGATCCATTATGCGCTGGAAAAAAATGTACTGATCTCCATTGATCCAGATGCCCACTCCACCAAGGGTTACAAGGATATAAAATATGGCGTGCTGGCTGCGCAGAAGGCAGGGCTGACACCGGAAAAGAACCTGAGCAGTTTTTCGCTCGCCCAATTTCAGGCATTTCTTGCAGCAAGAAAAAAAGCAAGGGGAATTTAAGGACGGCTGCGAGCCGCAACCTTCAAGGTGCAAGTTGAAAGCCGCAAGCCGCAACCATCAAGGTTAAAGCTTCAAGCCTCAAGCTTGTTCTAACGCCCGAAGGAACGGCAATTCCACATAGAAGGTGGTGCCTTCCCCTACAACGGTCTGGAACCAGATCTTGCCCTTGGCCTGTTCGACGATCGTCTTGCTCATCGCCAGACCCAAACCGGTGCCGGAGGACTTGGTCGTAAAGTTGGGTATGAAGATTTTCGATTGCATGTCCGGGGGAATACCTTCTCCGTTATCGGTAACCTTTATGATGATCGAATGGTCCTTCAGTTCTTCACTCACACTGACAACCTTTTTGGTATTGCTTTCGCAGGCTTCCAGGGCATTCTGCAGCAGGTTGGTGAACAAACGGTTCAATTGCGTTTTATCGGCAAAGACCATGATCCGCTGATGGACCGGCACCCATTTGAACAGCAGGTTCTCTGTCATTTCGTACAAAGAAGTGAGCGGGTATAACATTTCATGCAGGTCGAAGACTTCGTTGCGGGGATTGCCGATATTGGCGAACTGGGAAAAGTCGGAGGCGATCTTGGATAAATGGTCGATCTGTTCCACCAGGGTCTTGGCTACGCTACCGGCCAGTTCCTTCACATTCGCCGAATTATTATCGATAGCTTTCTGCAGGTATTGGATGCTCAGTTTCATGGGGGTCAGCGGGTTCTTGATCTCATGAGCCACCTGCCGGGCCATTTCCCTCCAGGCTCCTTCCCTTTCGCTCTTTGCCAAAGCAGAGGCGCTTTCCTCGAGTTTCTTTACCATCTTATTGTACTCCTTCACCAGGCCGCCAATCTCATCATTGCGTTTCCATTCTATTTCTTCATTCGTTTTGCCCAGGTTCACCTGCCGCATCTTTTCGGAGATCAGGGTGAAGGAATTGGTTATCCGGTTCGTCAGGAATAAGGCGATCGTCCCGGCGATCAGGAAAATAAAGGCATTCAGGTTGATGATGGTAACCAGGAAATTGGAGATCTCTTCTTTTAATTCATCCTGCGTGGTAAAGGAGGGTATATTCAGATAAGCATAGGCATTCCCGTTCTGGTCGCGCAACGGGCGATAAATGCTGACATAGGAAACCCCTCCCACCTGTTCAAAATTCGTGAACTGGATCGTATTCAGCTGGTGAAGATTATAATAAGCCTGGGGATGCATTTTTTTACTGAGGATCCCTTTATTATAAACAAAAAGATTGGAGGAGACCTGCAGATCTCCGTCCAGGTCATACAGGTTAATATCGGTGCTGTGGACCTGGGCGATCTCTTCTATCAGGTGTTGCAGACCGCGTTTGGCCTCGGGATAATATAATCTCCATTCCTCTCCGGAACTTACCCTACCCGCCAGTTTGCTCTGAACCTCGCTCACCATGATCTGCATGGCCATGCTCAACCTGTCCTGGTTATTACGGGTATACCGGTTATAAAAGAACAGGATCGTGGCCACGCCAATCACCACAAAGGAGAAGAGACTGATGAAAATGATGGTCGTATGGATCTGGGACCGGATATTCATCTGCCAATAGGTCTTTAACTGGCTCCAATGCAAACGGGACCATATGAGCAGGGCGGACAGCCGGAACAACGCTACCAGGAAAAGGAAGGCGCTGAACAGGTAGGCAAATAAGGTGATATCCTCGATTGCTGAATTATCCCTTTTTACGACAACCACGAAATTATCATCGGAGATCCGGTGCCAGAGTTCGTCATAAGGGCCTTTGCGGACATGTACAAAATCCGTTTTGGGTATCTGCTCAGCGGAAAGATGAGTAGGGAAAGGGTAATCCGTATTATCGCTGATCAGCTCTCTTCTGTTATAGATAGCATAATATCCATAATATCCGGGGAGGTTCTCTTTTTTCTGCCGGAAAAGTTCCGGAACCAGCGCATCTTCCGTTTTATACCGTTTGGGATCGGCTAAAATGAACAGGTAACCTTCCATTTTTCCGGAACTATCCTGTTTGATCGATTTTTTATAAATGTAGGTATACTTGTCAAATGACTTTTCATAATACCGCAGGTCCGGGATATCCGTTTTTTTACCCAGTACGGTAAAAATAGTATTGAGGGTATCATAAGAGATGGAAGGCTCATTAAAAAGAGGCTTCTCATCCCCGGTATAGGTATACAGCCTTGTATCGAATTTATTCTGGTAGGCGCTGAAGTTCTGATTGACCATGCTGTCTTTCATGGCCAGATTGGAGACGGGGTCCCTGAACCTCGAAAAATGCTGGCTCAGGTATTCATTATCGATATAACTGAATACGATACTCAGCACTTTTTCGCTGGAAGGGTCGGCCTGTTCGGATAAACTTTCGGCCATCCTTCTCCGGTTATCTTCCTCCATTTTCCGGGTCTCAAAAAGAATAACGGAGGAAATAGACGTGGAAAAGATAAAGAGCCAGAACAAGACTTCCGATACATTCAATCGGAACCGGAGATCGGAGAATATCCTCCGCTGCATCAGCCATACATAAGCCAGCAGCCATAACAGGACGAAGATATCCAGTTCTACCGTACCCGGTTTACGGATAAAGGTCAGCATCAGCAGCCCGATAAACCCAATGAGGATATACAGCACAATGGAAAGGGAACGGATCAGATAACCCACCAGTTGAAAAAGGACCTGCGACAAAAAGAAATAGCCCAGGGCCAGGGCAGCCAGCGCAATAAAACCGACAAAACTGTAATTATTCAGCAGACTGAAGAAATTGGTCACATTAAAAGAGATCTTGGCATCCCTTACCAAAGACTGAACAATATTGGCAAAGGCAAAGGTCGTGATCACCATCAGAAAAAGGAGCAATACGGTCCAGAGCCAATTCCTCCATTTTTTCTCCGACTCCGGAATGGTGTATTCACTGATCTCCCGTTTGACGAACAGGATGATCCAGCAAAACAAAAAGGCATTAATGATCAGATCCCCTAAAGAACTCAACACGATGCTCGAACTATAGATCGTTGGATCGAACAACTCGAATTGCCGTAAATTAAGCTGATCGGGAGATAAATAAACCAGGATCCTGAGTAGCAGGATCACCGAGATCAGAAAGCCGATCCCCAGTGCCGCGCCCCATTTTTCCCGGATGGTATGCGATACGTTATGGAAAATGACCAGAACCAGCAATACACCCAGCAGGACCACCAGCGGGATCAGCCAATTGTGGGATGGCGCCTGGTAACCCGGTTTTTTGGCCAGGTAGAACAAGATGTTTCCAAAGGAATTTTTTACCGGAAAGGCCGTTGGCTCTTCTGTTATCGTTACCCTTTCCCCCGCAGAAGGGAAGTCGGTAAATTCAGGCACCATATTGCTGGTAGCAATATAATACTGCCAATAGACCGGTATCAGGGCAATGGCCACCAGGGTCCTTTTATCCGGGAGTTCCAGGGTCTTGCGGATACATTCATATTGCCCGTTGCTGAGACGGACAAAACGATGACCGTCGGTATCCTCCAACAGGGCTTGTGTCGGGAGCGATTGCTGATCGTTCCAGAATTTCAGGGTCGCCGGTACCCCAATGGAATCGATCTCATACAGGAATACTCCGTATTTCTTTTCGGTCAGTGTGCTCAGTTCCTGTTCCGTATATTGATTCTTACAGAGTCTGCCGATCAGTGCGGTATCCCGGGTCAGTTTGTCAAAATCATGTTCCCGGTCCTGCAAAAAGGACTGAATGGAATTACGCAGCATACTGACCGAAGTATCGCTGTTGTAATACAGGTTCAGAAAATATCCGCTGAAGAATAATATGGCAGCCGCCAATAAAAGGTGACTGTTCTTGCGGAAAATATTAATAAGAAAAGACTTCAATCCTATGGTTTATGGTTTTGGAATCCCCTGTTCCTTAATCTCATTCCAGATGCTGTCCATTTCTTCCAGGGTCATATCGCCCAGCGACCTTCCCCGGGATTGAGCAACCTCTTCCATCCGGGTAAACCGGCTGATAAATTTCCTGTTCGCCTTCTCCAGGGAATTCTCCGCATCCAACTGCAAAAACCGTGCGTAATTGACCAGCGAAAACGCCAGATCCCCATATTCCTCTTCTATTTTAGCCTGATCCTTCAACATAACGGCCTCCTGTAATTCATCCATTTCCTCCTTCACCTTGTCCCAGACCTGGGCTGCCTCCTCCCATTCAAAACCGATCTTTCCGGCCTTCTCCTGAAGCCGGGTGGCTTTCACCGTTGCCGGTAAGGCAAGCGGCACTCCGCTAAGCACAGATTTTTTGCCTTCTTTCAGTTTCAGCTTTTCCCAATTCCGTTTGACATCTTCCTCATTGGTGACTTCCACCAGGCCTTCCTGACCGGTGATCTCACCGTAAATATGCGGATGACGGCTGATCAGTTTATCGCATACCCCATTGATCACTTCTTCCAGCGTGAACTTTCCCTGCTCTTTTCCAATCCGGGCATAAAAGACAATATGCAGGAGCAGATCTCCTAATTCTTCCTTTATCCCTTTCCAGTCCTCTTCCGTGATCGCATCGGCAAGTTCATACAATTCCTCGATGGTGAGCGGGCGAAGGGTCTGAATGGTCTGTTTACGATCCCAGGGGCATTTTTCCCTTAACTCATCCATGATCTCCACAAGCCGTTTGAAAGAAGCCGTAATTTCGTTCATATAATAATTTTTTTGCTAAATCGGAGGGCCGACTTTTAGATCGATATGGCAGAGATCAAAATAAACAAGATCAGCAATATCGTATTGACGATAAAGGCCAGCATACAGGCCAACGAATATTTGATAAAGGTTTTGAATCTTCCCTGCCCGTAAAATCCCCGCATGGCCTTGTAAAGGTAGATCATGATGTAGAGTACCAGGAAAAAGATGGAAATATTTGTCAGTACCCCGAACCAACCCCAGCCAAGAAGAGCGGACAGTTTTTGCAGTAACACGATCGCCATTATCAAAATGAACGTAGCACAATAGACATGAATAGTGAAAATGCCATGATCCACATAATAGAACTCTTTTTTCCGGCGGAAATAAAGGATGTTCAGGATCAGGGCAAAAAAGGGAAGGGAAAAGAATAATATTTTGGGGAAAGAATGCAACAGGTTCTCCAGGAAATGTTCAAGGTAATGTTTCCTGTCATGGCGAAATTCCGACGCGGCAGCAATTATCTTACGTTTCATCGTATTGCTGAACCATCCATCCCGCTGGTCCTCCGGCAATTTCTGCTGGGCAGAATCATAAACCTCCACCGTTTCGTACCCGCCCGCCATCGTCCCTAAAACGCTCATATCATTGTCCTTGCTGTTAACTGTATCATTCTGTTTGACAACAGCATGTTGGGAACTGCTGTCCCTGGATTTGTACCTGTAACTGTACCGGAAACCGGTATCAACTATCACCTTTTTTTCCTGCGCAACGATCGCCTTTCTTTCTTTGGAGCTGAAAGTCCGGGTCGTCGTATCTCCATAAACTGTTTTGATAGCAGCTATTTCGGCTTTCCGTTTGATGATCTGCTCCTGCAGATCCTGTTTGTCCTCCTTATCTACAAAATCGGTCAGACTGTTCAGCTTGGTCTCCAGTTCCTTTTCTCTTTGTTCCAGTTCAGCAAGATTTTTTCTGACTCCCTGGTTTTCCGGAGTGAGATTCATATTCATATGAACCAGGTCGTCCGGCTTTTTCAGGGAGAACAGGATCAGGAAAAAAATGGCAGAAGTGAATACATACATCCGGATGGGGTTCAGATAACTGGCCCGGCGGCCTGCCACATATTCTTTGGATAAAAAACCGGGTTTCCGGATCAGGTATTTTCCCGTACTGAAGAATTTCCCGTCAAAATGGGTGATGTCGTTAAAAAAATGCAGGATCAGGTGCAAGACGGTTTCTTTGGGCTCCAGATTTTCCTGTCCGCAAACATGACAATACCGCCCGGATAAGGCGGTATGGCAGTTCAAACAGATCTTTTCTTTCCTTTCCTTTAGATGCGACATGTGACTTGCGGGGAAATTTTGACTAAAATAACAAACTTAGCAGGTTCTGATACATTAAAAAAGGTATTTTTTCGTTTAGGGTAATGATTTCTAAATTTGCTCCCAAATGGACCGAATGAAGTGTATTACCGGATTTAGCCTTTTGATCCTGATTTGTCAGACCTGTGCAGCCCAATATTATTACAAAGACCTGGTGCTGACCAGGCAAACGACCAGCCAATGGAAGTTATACAAGGAAAATAAGGTAAAAATGGTCACCCTCAGCAGTTTGGAAGGGGATGGCCGGCCTACGGAAGGTTTCCAGGCAGAACAGGAAGTCAGCGGGGATTTCTCCCGGATCTCGACTTATACCCGGTCTTCCGGAACCACCGAATCCAGACTGATCGTCTATTATTCCCCTACCGGAGCTCCTGTCCGGACGGTTGATACCAGTGATACCTATAAGAGCAGCTCCGAATATCAATATGACCCCAATGGCTGGCTACAGGTCATTACCAATACTTCCCTCGAAACGGATAACCAGTTAAAAGACGTAGAGCAGCATCTCTGGCAATATGACCAGGGAGGAAAACCAACTTCCATGCTAAAGATCAAGAACGGCAATGATAGCACCCTTGTACGCTTCGTCAGGGACGAAAAAGGAAATATTGCAGAAGAAAGGGCTACCCGTAAAAAAACCGATCTGCCAATTATCTATTATTACTATGACGACGCCAACCGGCTTACGGATATCGTGCGATATAATGCCAAGGCCCAACGGCTGCTGCCGGAAACCATTTTTGAATACAGTGAAACGGGCAACCTTTTGTCCATGTTGGTCGTACCGGCAGGAAGCAATGATTATCAGAAATGGTATTACGAGTACAATGATAAAAATCTGAAGGCAAAGGAATCCTGTTTCAATAAGAAAAAAATCTTGCTGGGCAGGATTGAGTATAGTTATAAATAGCTGGCTTGCGGCTCTTAATCTATTTAATATATGCGTATTCTTTTCACCCTGGTCCTGGTTCTTTCTGCCGCCCTCACGCAGGCCCAGGATCTCGATTATCCGGATTACCGCAATAAAAAGGATAATTTCGTCAAGATCCCGGACAAACCGCTCCGGGCAGATATAGCGTCCTTCGCCCTGGCTGCCGTTGATGAAAGCATCGGTAAGGCCCAGTTGAACACCATTCCCATAAAAGAATATGATGCCAAATGGATGGTATTCGAAGGGGAGAATATCCAGGTCACCATCCGGACCGGTATATTCCATCCGACCATGCATAAGCTGATGTTCTCGGAAAAACATCTTGTTAAGATCGACGGCAAACCCTATTATGGCGGGAATTACGGTGAAATCCCAAAAACAAACATAGAATCGATTACCGTGGTGATAGGTAAAGACACGATCCCTGTTCCTGCTTCGGCTTATTTCGATCTCTATGATCCAAAATTCAGCTTCAATCAATCCGGATCCACTCGCACCCGGAACGCAGTTTATCTATCCGTCGACAAACACAGTTTCTATATCTATATGTTGAATATAGAGAACAAAGGCAGCGAATTTACCTGGGTTATCCGGGACAAACAATACCTGCGCCGGGTAGTTGATTATGGATTTCTCCCCTAAATCATCTTGTTCTAGGCCTTCTCATACTTTTTTCTCGTTTTGGTAATGGCCGCCCGGTTTTCAATGGCCCAAAGACGCAATGCCTCTACATGAGGGACCAGACTCCTGCCCAGGGCAGTGAGACGATATTCAACCTTCGGCGGTATCTCGGGATATAATTTTCTTGATACCAGTCCATTGGATTCCAGGGTCCGAAGGGTGACCGTAAGCATCTTCTGGGATACATCGCCAATGAGGTTCGCCAGTTCATTAAAACGCAGGACAGTTTTTCTTTCCAGGACCAGGATCACCAGCAGGGACCATTTGTCGCTGAAACGATCCAATATCAGTCTGACCGGGCAACCCTCGGCATCGAATATCGTTTCGAAATTTTCTTTTTTACCTGCACTCATAATTTTGGGTTTTTCTTAAAATTTATGGCCACCTATTCTCCTGATTTCCAACTATACTTACCCCGACGTAACTGAATAACGTGGTGGTGCCTTCTTGTCCGGTGTTCAGTTACCAATTACCTTTGACTTTCTAAAAGTAAGTAAATTCCCATGAAAAGTTATCACGTTACGTATGGCGGCGGTCTGGAAAGTCTTATCCTTAGGGAGCATGAAACTCCTGTTCCGGGTCCCGGACAGGTATTGGTCAGGGTCTATGCCAACTCGCTTAATTTCCGGGAGATCGCTATTCTCCGGGGCAGATACCCGCTGCCGGTCAAACAGCCGGATGTAGTCGCTGTTTCAGACGGGGCTGGTGAAGTAGTGGCTGTAGGACCGGGTGTAAGCCGCACCAAACCGGGGGATCGGGTAATGGCCACTTTATTTCCGCATTGGACAGGTGGTCCCTTTTCCTGGGAGAATGCCGCCCAGACAGGAGGATCCCTCGACGGTCTGCTAACAGAATTTGCGCTCCTGCAGGAAGAAGCTGTAGTTCAAATCCCGGATCATCTTTCCTACAATGAAGCAGCAACACTGCCCTGTGCGGCTGTCACTGCCTGGAATGCACTAATGGACGGACGTCCGGTCCTTGCAGGCGAGACCGTCCTAACGCTGGGATCGGGAGGCGTATCCTTGTTCGCGCTGCAATTCGCCAAATTAGCCGGAGCCAGGGTAATAGCAACCACCGGCAGCGAAGAGAAAGAAGAAAGACTAAAAGCCCTCGGAGCGGATGAAGTGATCAACTATCGCCGCACACCGGATTGGCATCTCGAAGTTCGTAAATTAACAGGCGGCAAGGGCGTCGAAAAGGTGATCGAGATCGGCAGCGATTCCTTCGATAAATCGATCAAATCAACTGCCGTGGAAGGACAGATCAGTTTTGTCGGCAGACTCGGAGCAGGCATCCCCACTATCGATCTCAATACGCTGTTTGGTTCCGTCGCCTCCATAAGGGTCGTAGCCACCGGCAGCAGGGCTCATTTCCGGGCCATGAACCAGGCCATTGCCGCGCATAAACTAAGACCGGTTATCGACAAGGTGTTTTCCTTCGGGCAAGCACATGATGCCTACCGCTATTATGAAGCAGGCAACTATTTTGGAAAGATCATTATCAGCCAGTGCTAAAATCCGGTCTGAAGCTCCGATGCTAATCCTTGGCTCAGATTGCCCCGGGTGTAATTTTAATAACGCCAGGCCTTCAGATCGGCCCCTTTGGGGGAACGGGTCTTCACTTCCTCCGCCCATTTCTTTATATACATCTGGTGATAACGGAGACGGCTGATATAATTCGGTTCTGTATGGTCTCCGTTCCAGCAATGTTCGGCGCGGTCGCCATAATCGACCTGGCAGGCGCAGGAAGGTGCTTTTAATTGTTTGAGCATGTCTTCGGCGGAATACACGGCATTGTTCAGGTAATAACTATCCATATCTCCAACATAGATATGGATCTTTCCCTTGAGTAATTCCCCGATCTTGGGCCAGTCACGTTGTATGATATGGGTGAGATCAAAATGTTCTTTCCAATAAGCGGCAACGGAAGAATCGATAGCACCGGTATATTTATCGAAGATCCGTTTGGGATATCCATCCGGGCCAGCGGGTGAATACACGGCTTCCCAGATATCGAACTGATCTCCGCTGCGGCTGCGGGTGCCAAGAGCCAGTTCCCGCTGGTTGGTTTCTTTTACCGTTGTACCCACATGACCCAGATAATCGCGGTGGGCAGGACGGAAGGTTTTTTTGAAACTGTTCTCGTTGCCGGCATAATAGGCATTCTTATCATTATAAATATCGACGGTCATGTAGTGATGAAAATCGATCGGGTCCGGGCAGGCGGCATAACAGCCATTATACTGGTCAGGGTAAAATACCTGAACGGCCAGCGCTTCCCATCCCCCGGTGGAGCCGCCATAGGTGAACCGCGCCCATCCCTGACCGATACCCCGGAAACGTCTTTCGATCTCGGGAATCAGTTCATAGGTAATGGCATCGCCATAAGGACCCAGGTTCTCGGAATTGACGGCATATGAATCGTCATAATAGGGATTGGCATGTTCTATTTCTATGGCCAATACCCGGGGGAAGCCAGGGCCTGTCCATTGTTTGTAGAAATCATAGGCCTCCTGCTCAACGATCCTGTTATAGCCGTAGATTTTAAATCGTGAATTATATTCAGGCTTTAGGTCCTCCCCCTTTAGGCTCTCCCCCTTTAGGGGGTCGGGGGGTGGGGCTGTCATACTGAACCCGCCGAAATCGGCAGGAAAATGACCATGCATTATAGCTAGGGGATATTTGACGGCAGGATGCTGCTCAAAGCCTTCCGGCAAAAGGATATGCGCCCCGATAAACATAGGTCTGCCCCAGAATTCGGTCAGCATTTTGCTCTGTATCCGGATATGTTTAATATACCGCGTATCTGCAGGCTCCGGGATGGGAGGAATGACCTGATCGATCGTAAGGCTTATCTCTTTAGAAACAGCAGGATCGAAATGGATCCTGACAGGCCTGGAATAAATATTGCCGGGAGCGGTATTCCAATGCTGGCCTTCTCCCCTGTCCATCGGTAGTTTGACCGTAGCACCGGTTTTCAGATGGAAGGTCTCATATTTATGCAGGAGTACCTGTACGGTATAATCACCGGCCGGGATATCCTTTAGCCGTTCGATCGGATAACCAAAGGCATGCATGTCCATCAATTCCGAAATTCCCGGTTGCCAATTGTCCACATCTATACCAAAAACCAGCTGGGTTGTCGCTTCATCATTTATCTGGAACCGGGGTTCGGTCCCTTCCATATCCGAAAACAATAAAAGAAGGCGTCCGTCGAGAGCCGGTTGGCCCAACGCATTGGAAATGGATACCCGGAAGGTTTGGGCATGACTGGACAATACGGATAAAATGCTTAGTGCGGACAACAGGCCCGTGAGCAGGAATGATCTTTTCATAAAAAAGGAAATGGTATTACCGAATATAATAAAATATCCGGTAATACCATTCTTATACATATCAGATTAATGCGCGATGATCGGCGTGTTGTCATTTTCCTGCTGTCCTGACGGGCTTAACGCATTTTTTTTGTTCATGTTGATCGCATAAAAGGCAATAAAGGCAAAACAGAAAAAAGGAATGATAAAGGCCACCGGCATGCCGTAATGATCCGCAATGGCACCCATGATTGGCGGACAGAATGCTCCTCCTGCCACCGCCATTACCAGAAACGAAGCGGCTTTTTTTGTCAATGGCCCCAGACCTCTCAGACCAAGCGCAAAAATGGTAGGGAACATGATGGACATGAAAAAATAGGTGGAGAACAACGCGATCACACTGGTCCAGCCCCATTCCATGATCACAAGACCGGTCAGGAAAACATTGATGACCGCATAGATGGCCAGCAACTTGCCAGGTTTGACGAATTTCAGGAAATAGGCTCCTGACAAACGACCGATCCAGAAAAGACCCATACCACCCAGGGCCAAGATCAGCGAAGCTGCCTGTTCCGGGTTCTTGGGCATAAAGATCTCGCCAAAACGTCCCATATGCTGCATAAAACCGGCCACCGCGCTTTGTACGGTGGTCATCGTTTCGGTTACATAATTGATAAAAAAGGAATTGTACCCGGTCTGTGCGGCCACATAAAGAAATTGCGCCACCACGGCCAGGATAAAACCGGGGTGTTTGAATAATTCTTTAAAGGAAGCATTCTCCGCGATTCCTTCCGCATTATCTTCTTTAATGGACGGCAATTTAACAAAGGCGAATACGATGGCTACTACAACCACGATACTGCCGATCCAGAGATAGGGAGTGAGCAGCGATTCGAATTTATCAGTCTCTCCCTTTTGTGTGGCGCCGAATATAAACAAACCGCCCATCAGCGGACCCAGGATCCAGCCCAATCCGTTAAAGGACTGGGAGATATTGATCCTCCGGGCTGCATATTCCTTAGGACCCAGCAATGTGGAATAAGGATTGGCCGCCGTTTCCAGACAGGACAGACCGCAGGCGATGATAAACAAGGCCATCAGAAAGGGGATGAAGGCCCCGAAGCTGGCTGCAGGATAGAACAGGAACGCTCCGAGGGCAAAAAGACCAAGCCCCAGAATAATCCCGTTCTTATAGCCGTACCGTTTCATGAAAAGCCCGGCAGGCACCGCCATCACCAGGTAGCCAATATAAAGGGAGAATTGTACAAATCCTGACTCCGCCTTGGATATGTGCAGGGTGTTTTGAAAATGTTTATCCAGAACATCCAGCAACCCATGGGCAAATCCCCAGAGGAGAAAAAGGCTGCTGATCATCACGAACGGCAACCTATAGCTGGTTCCGTCCGTAGATTTTAAAAGGGAAAGGGGTTTGTCTTGTTTGCTCGCGTTCATACTGGTTTTTTTAAATGGTGTGGCAATCGTCTTATTTATACAAGGGTCCGTACGTAGCGCAGGCCCGGTAATCCTGTCCTTCAGGATCGGTTCCAAAAGCGCTCCATGCCGAAGGACGGAAGATACGTTCTTCTTCGACATTATGCATAGAAACAGGTATCCGAAGCATGGAAGCCAGGGTGATTAATTCGTGGCCGATATGTCCGTAACTGATAGCGCCATGATTGGCGCCCCAATTGGCCATTACCGAATACACGTCCCTGAAGGCAGGTTTGTCATTCAATTTGGGAACGAACCAGGTAGTCGGCCAGGTTCTGTCCGTTCTTTCATCCAGGGTTTTATGTACTTCCGCAGGAAGATCGATCGTAAATCCTTCGGCGATCTGCAGCACGGGCCCGATCCCTCTTACCAGGTTCAGACGGCACATGGTAACCGGCATGCCTCCTTTGGTAACGAATTTGGAAGAATAACCTCCGCCCCGGAAATAACCGTTGTTGGCAGGATACCAGGTCGTAGCGTCAAGACATGCCTTTGCTTCTTTTTTACTGATCTCCCAGAAAGGTTTCATGGCAGGCTTGCCCTCTTTTTCCTGTTGTCCGCTCCCATCGAGGGTAGCCGAACCGGAGTTGATCAGGTGAATGAAACCGCGGGCGGCAAGCCCTTCGGGTTTCCATCCCGTTACTCTTTTTACTGCATCCGTGCTCCAGTACGTACGTACATCTGCAAAGATCTGCGCCGTGCTGGTCAGCAGGTAACCGAATAACATGGACAGACCGTTGAGGGCATCATTTTCCGTGGCTACCATATAGGGAGCCCGGATCCCGTTCCAATCGAAGGAGGAGTTCAGGATGGCTTCGGGAAAATCACCGTTCGGTAAAAAATCCGTCCATTGCCGCTGGCCCTGAAAACCGGAAACCAGGGCATGATGTCCCTGTGCTTCTTCTCCATATCCAATTTCTTTCAACTTGGGATTGCCCGTCATCAGATCGCGGATGATCAGGGTCATCTTGACGACAAACTCCCAATCCTTATCTTTCTGCTCGCGGGGAAACTGTTTGGCTGCGGGATTATAATCTTCGCCCTCCTTACAATTTTCTTTTGTCCAGGCAAGGGCCCTGGTATATTCCTGCTCGTCATAGATCTTTTTCTGGATGCGTCGTAATACTTCGGAGGAATCCACATATTCGTTACGCATTCCCAGGTATTCGCGGAAAAGATCCGGAACCACGATGGAACCGGCGATACCCATGGAGACGCTGCCGATAGCCAGGTAAGCACGACCGCGCATGATCGCCACGGATACTCCCGCCCTGCCAAAGGAAAGCAGTCTTTCGCGTACATCGGCCGGTATCACTTCATCCCCCAGATCCTGTACATCTCTGCCGTAAATACCGAAAGCAGGCAATCCCATCTGGTTATGGGCGGCAAGCGTTGCTGCCAGATAAACCGCTCCCGGGCGTTCCGTACCATTGAAACCCCAGATGGCCTTCGGGATCGAAGGATTCATATCCATCGTTTCACTGCCATAACACCAGCAGGGAGTTACGGAAAGAGACAGCCCCACTCCGGAGGTCTCGAATTTCCGGGCGCAGGCAGCCGCTTCCTGTATGCCTCCGATACAGCTATCTGCGATCACACATTGTACAGGCGTACCATCCGGGTAGCGTAATTCCTTTTCGTAGAGGGCCGCTACGTTGCGGGCCATGGTCATCGTCGTTTCTTCTAAAGATTCTCTTACACCACCCAGCCTGCCATCGATGATTGGCCGGATTCCGATCTTAGGATAATTTGTTGTTCCGTTCATGAAAAAATAATTAAAAAAAGAATATGTAAATGTTAAGGGTTTATGCTTTTGTTTAAAAGGCTTTTTTGATAATTGCCAAAGACACGCCTAACAATTGTGTGCTGATCCGATCTAATGCCGCTTCATCACCGGTAAAATGGAATACCGCATGTTTATGGATAAGGGAATGCCCGGGCTGCAAAAAGGCTGCAGGAGAAACACTCTCTATTTCATAAAAGGGTCCCATCTGGCTGCCATCGGCCAAGGCGCCGTCATTGTAGGCATTAACGGCATCACCGCTAAAGGAGGGTTTTACCGTGTTCCATTCCTGGTTGAGATATTTACCTGTCGAATCTACATCAAACAAGGTTAAGGTAAGTACCTTATGCAAGGCATCATAACTCCCTGCTATATTTTTTGCCCTCGTTGGATTAAGCCCAAGTTTGCCCCGGCTTTTTCCATCGGCCCTGAACAGGAGGACGCCCTGATCATATTTGATCCTGTCTGCCGGGATCTCTCCGAAATAATCCGTGGTGGCTACTTTGTCCGCCTTAGCTGTTTTGTCCGTCCTGCCGGTTTTATCCGTTGCCTTTTCTTTATAAGGGACGACGATCACCGTTGCAGGAGAAGGATTGAACATGTCCAACATCCAGATACAGGGCATGCCAGTCTTTTCCGTCCATTCCTGCCCGCCGGTATTGGTAAGGGTATTGACGGTCTGGTAACCTACGGCCTTAACTGCCGTATCTCCGGTCAGGTTCAGCAGGCTGTTGATCGCCTGTCTGTCGAGAATAGCTACATTTCTGCCGATGGTCAGGGACAAAAGAGTGCCGGCATAATTCACCAGCTTCATATCCTTTTCCATACTGACCGAACCGCTATCCTGCCGGGTGATCTTCCAGGGCTCGGTATCAAATGCAGCCGGGGTCCTCCAGTTTTGAAAGGACATCTTCGCGTCTTTATCAAAGAACAAGGAGAATTTGCCACCTTCAGGCCCCAGCCAGAGCCGGTTTTCCCCACCATAGGCATTCATATGGGAATCCACCGCGGCAGCAAATGCCTTATAGTGGATCCATCCAAAACTCTGTCCCGAATTACCTTCCGCCGTGGAAGTAAACACCTTCCCCTGGTATTTGGCAGAGACGATCACTTTTGCTTTTCCTTCATCGCTCCGCAGAACGATCACACTGTCGTGCTGTTTCAGGAAATCGAGATCGTATCCAAATGTCCCCTGCGTATACGCTACTGGGGCATCGGCCTGCACCTGGGCAGGCTGGTTGTTACAAGCTCCGGCTAACATAGTGCTGATTAAGGTGATTTTTAATAGTTGGTTTTTACTCCCGGTCATGATTTAATTTTTAATGGTTTAATTCACTTCCAATGCATCTTTCGAAGCCAGTTTGCGAAATGGGCTGTGCGGCTCGGTCTGGTACCAGAATACCGTAGAGGCGATATCATCCTGTAATGGAAGATAACGTCCTCCGTCTCTCCATCCCAGCGCCTGTATAGTCACTTTCAGATTTTTTTCAAAACGGATCGGATCGGTAATATGCCAGCGGTATAAACCAAAACGCTGGGATACATTATAATGCCCGTCACCTTTGATCACCTGGTGCAGACCGGTATACGGCGTACAGAACTCGGTATAATTCGATTCGGTCACACCCGCTGCATTTTTCTTTTGCGTATCGAAATCATAGGAACCGCAGAAATAATCCTCGGTGCCTGTACCGCAAATCGTCGGATAATCGGTATCTCCGTCCATAAAGAACTTGATCTCGCCTTCACCCCACCAGCCGTTATTATGCACACCCCAGGCTATATAGGTTCCTACATACTGCCCCTTGCCTTTGATACTGTCCACCAGCACATAATTTTCTTTATAGGGCAGCGGATTTGTCCGGTGGAACTGCGCGTGAAAATAAGCCGCATCTGCGGGTACTTCGGTTTGAATATAATCTACCTGGTAATAGAGGACCATATCCTTGTCATCGATATTCTCCAACGTGATCCGGCATTTTTTCCGGAAGGGCATCGGCCAGTAACAGTTGAAGGCACTGCCGGGATTTACACAAACCGGCAGGGAATGCAGGGGCGAATATTGTCCCCAGCCCATTCCAAAAAAATCACCGACCGGTACTTCCACGGAAGGAGTCGTTTCATCATCCCAATAAAAACGGAGAATGGAGAAACGCCAATTCCCGGTTGGCGTCATCCAGATATGCTGAACCGAACCGGAGCCATTGATCTCGGCCACCGTATAAGTAGTTCTGGATTTAATGACGACGCTGGGGCTGAGTTTCCAACCCTGTCCCAGATCCCTGGCAGGTCCGGAGCCTGTGCCTGTAGTTGCCTTTCCTCCTTCTCCTTTGGCTCCGTTGAAGTTCTCGGGGCTTATCGAACGGGTCTTGGCATCGGAAAGACGGTACAGATTACCCAGGTTGACATCCAATCCATTGAATTTTGAAGGCTGTTGAGCCATCAGGCGGCCAGCCAAAAATAAACAGGCCAGTAAGATCGTTTTTTTCATAATGGTTGCTTTAAGATACTTTAGTTTGTTTTACTTGTATTAAGGGATTTACCGATCACGGTTTTTTGGATATCTATTTTTCCATAAACGGTTTTTACGGTTGTTTTTCCATGGCGGTATTCCACATTTCCAAAACCGGTGTCCGTCGATAGAAAACTGGTGAAATCACCAATTTTGGAATCCACGTACAAGGTCTTTTCCACGGCATCATAACGCACCCCTGTCAGACCTTCCAGTAAGGCATAACTGGACATCGCCCTGGCATACCAATGCCCGCATTCATATTCGTCAAATGGGTTCCGGACCCGCCCATCATAACGGTTGCGGCAGGTACGGACAACCTCCAATCCTTCTTTCACCCTACCCAGGAAGATCAGGTGCGAGGCCACCTGGTATTCGATCCCCGTCCAAACTTCATCGCTGTATACAAAAGGTATAGAAAGTTTACCGCCTTTGGGCCAGGAGCATAATAAAAGCCCACCCTCGTGACCGATAGCATAGGCCGGCCGCTGCGGATTGTTATGATCGGTCAGATCTGTCTTGAGGTTGTATTTATACACCGAAAGCAAATGACTTCTGGTTTTCTGTTCGTCCAGGGGTTCTTCCAAACCGCAGGCCCTGGCTATCCAGGATCCGAGTACGCCATCGGATAGACAGCCCGCTCCATATTGATATTTTGGTCCTTCCTTTTGTAATAACTGAATGGCCTCCCTGGAATAATTTCCTCCGAAAGATTTTTTCGATACTTCTACAGGATCCGATGCATTTAAACCCTTCCATTGGATCTGCTGCACAAAATATTCACCGTTATACAGATCATGCTCCATGAATTTACGGCCTTTTGTATATAATTCCTGGTAAAAACCAACGTCTTCTCCCAGGGCAATTCCCATTTTACTGATTGCGCTCAGGGCTCCCAGGTAGAAACTGGTGGTCATACCATTTGCACCCCAGAATTCAATATCATAGGTATTATGATGGGGTTCCTCTATCGCTCCGTCATGACGGGGATCCCAGGTCCGGATCCCATAATCCAGACTGGCTTTTACTTTTGGATACATTTTACGGAGCCAGGCATTATCGCCGCTGATCCGCCAATCCCTGTAGACTTTCATGATGCCGCCCAACTGGCCATCGGAAGCCGCATGAAAAGTATGGGCCACCGGCCGGATGGGTAAGGAAGAACGAAAGGTCTGATGGCCGTCGGCATTCTGGCTTTCCCCGAATTCCGTTTCCCGGAGACTTCTTTCCAGGGCGGGAAAAAGATGACAGACCGCCTGTGCATAATTCCAGACATGGGTACAGGAACCGTGACAGCTTCCCCAGGTATCACCGCTCCCTTCCCAGGCCCAGAAACGTCCGTCGTACTGACGCATGACCGTGGTGGATTTCAGGATGGTCAGGTTGGCTGCCACTGCTTCGGTTACCTCTGCAGGTAAGGTGCTTTTGTAAAATGCATCCCGGAAAAGAGAGGACTGATTACGCAGATCCTGGTAATGTTCCGTCCAGTAATTGGAGATGGCTTCGATATTGGGAAATTTACTGCTGTACCAGGGTTTGTAATACCGGGAAGGCAGATCCACGGACGCATCACGGACCGTGCTATCCTTTTTTTCCGTTGGTTCTTCCCCTTCCCGCAATTTGGTATCGGGCACATACCAGGTCATCAGGAGGCTGATCTTTTTTTCTTCTCCCGGCTTCAAGGTGAAGGGAACATATAAGGAAGCGCCGGGCGCATCTTTTTCTACCGGAGCTACCGGATCGATCACCCCATTAGCCACATTATTCCAGGCGACCGTCAGCGCATCCCACCATCCTCCCCGGAACCAGCAATGATCGACAACCGTAGCAGGGTCATTGGTAAAGATGGCAAAATCCCCGGCCTTTTCGGGAGCTGCGGTTGTGCCGTCCTGGGAAAGCACAAACCCGTTGCGGATCCCTTTGATATGGGTAGGAATGTGGGTCGCTCCGTCCGGACTCGGGACTTCCATTATATTACGGCTGTTATAGGAAAAAATGAATTCTCTTGTTTTGGTACCGGTATTTTTAAACCGGTATTCGATGGCACCAACGGGCAAACTGGAGTTATCCGCATCGGTAGGGATGAACGGGCTCCAACCGGTCATATGCACTTCCAGTGGCAATTCCTTGTCTTTGAGGGTGATCTCGCCGAAAGGAAACCTCGCCAAAAATTCGGCTTCCCGGAAACGGGAAAGCCCCCAGGTTGCACCGGGCGCACCAAGACCGGATTCTTTCATCCCGAATTTTTTCCATTCGGGCACAGGTCCTTCCAGCACTTTGGCTCCGTTCGGAACCCCTTTCACCAGGATGGCCGCAAACATGGTCGGCTCATTGAACATTTCCGGAGCATGACGAACGGACAGATGCGAGATGGCGCCCGTTCCTTCTAACGTGAACATACCGGCGCCAATTCCACCGATCGGAAAGGCTACCCTTTTCAGGTAGTCGCCACGGTAAGGGCCGTTATAGACATGACCTGCAGCTTTGGTCACGGAAGATGAGATGACAGCGGCCCCTGCAGCATTCTTTGGCTGCTGGGCCGGAGAAATTAAATGAAAGAGGGTTGTGACAGTTACTAATAACAGTCGGCAAGCAATGCTAGGTTTCATAAGCCTTCGTGTTTGGTAGGTGTGTTGTAAGGTAATTTTTGGCAGGTGAGGAATACTATAGCATGTTAATCGTTTAACTTACTGTGAAAAAAAAGGGTTTTCTAAACCGTGACCTGTTCTTTTGCGCTGCCGCAGCTTTCGCGTATCATCAGCGTCGCATCCACCACTACCTGGGAATGTTTACGCGTCTTTTGACTGATATTTTCCATGACCAGCTTCACGGCCTCTCTGCCGATGTCCTGCAGCGACTGACGAACGATAGTAACGGGGGAATAAAAGAAGTCGAAGACATCGCTCTCGTCAAAACTGATGATAGCCAGATCATCCGGTACTTTTACGCCCAGTTTGTTGATTTGTTTCAGACCCTGTACGGCCAGGGAGTTGGTAGCAAAGAAAAACGCGTCTACCTTGGGTATGGGCAAAAGAAGATTCTTCATGATCTTTTCAACATCCTGTTCCAGGTGATGATAGGACGCCAGGGGAAGCCATTCTTCCTGGAAAGAGATATTGTTGTCCTTCAAGGCTTCCAGATAACCCCTTTTCCGCTCTCCGATATGCTGCATCCCCGTGTTATAGGTCATCATAACAATACGCCGGCTGCCCATCTTAATCAGGTGGTCAACGGCGTTATAGGATGCCTGGAAATTATTTATGCGTACACAGTTGGATTCGATATCAGGGAAATAACGATCGATCAGTACAAAGGGAACATCCCTTTTTTGAAGATCTCTGATCTGTTGTTCTGTGAACTCGGCAGGCGCAATGATCAATGCATCCACCTGCCGGTTCAACAGAGCCTCAATCAGGTCGTGGGATTTTTCTACGCTTTCGTCGCTACTACCAAATATCACCGTATAGCCAAATTTCTTGGCTTCATCTTCTATGATGCGGGCAATATTCGAAAAAAAGGGGTTGGATATATCGGCTACGATCAAACCTAGGGTATTCGTTTTGCCGCTCTTCAGGCTTTTGGCGATCAGATTGGGCTTATAGTTCAGCTCGATGGCTGCTTTACGGATTTTTTCGGCCATCTCCGGACTGACCCTTCCGTCTTTATTGTTCAGCACATAGGATATCAGTGCGGTGGAAACACCTACATGACGCGCAATATCCTTAATGGAAACCTTTTTTTCCATTCCGCCAAGTTCTGCTTAAACGTTTAAACAACCAAATTTACTTTTCCAGTAAGCGCTGAACCCTCTTTGTCAACCCACCTTCCCCATCGATGGACAGGTTAAGGACTTTTTTGGCAAAATCCATGAATTCCGGGGGATGCTCCCGTTTTTTACCGGTAGTCAGATCGACATGCGTGAGTTTGGTCCACAGAACCGTCTTAATAATGGTCTTCCGTTCATCGAACATAATCCCTTCTACCATCACCGAGTGTTCATTTAAGGACAATAAGGAAGTCTGGATACAAACCTTTTCATTAAACCGGGCAGGTTTCAGATAAACGATCTCGTGACTGGCTACCACCCAGGCTAATCCTTTTTTATAAAAATCATTCAGGTTCAGATCGTATTCATCGGTCAGGTGATTTTCCCGGGCATTAATGATATAATCCAGATAGCGGGAGTTATTCAAATGCCCGAAGGGATCACAATCATAAAAACGGATCTTATCGAAGGAGGAGGGCGTGAGGTTCAGTTCTTTTTCCATAATTATTGGTTTGGTATTTGTCGCTTTAGCTGCACATAGTTTAGCTGCCGGCACAAAAATAAACCGATCGGTCTAATTTAAAAAATTAATTTCTCCGGAGGCTCCGATAAACAACTTCTTTCCGGAATCCCTACTCTTTAACCGGTAAATGCAGGGGTAATTCCAGCCAGGCCAAACCGACATCCCTACGCATGTGACTGCGAACACCACGGGGCATTTCAGGTTCCCGGTTTCCATCATAGAATATCGCCAGCCGGTTGCCGGTCTTTATCACTGAAGGCAGACCGATAATATGTTTGCTCCAGCTGCAGTTGGTGGGGTCCAGGACGATCGCTTTATTTTCAGGATCCCAATGATCCGGATCCTGCGTCCAATATACCCATATGGCGTCCGTGTATTCCAGTTTGTCACGAAGGCCGACATGATTGGTAAATACGAACCAGGTTTTATTGTAGGGTTCATAATAGACGGAAGAATTTTCCACTTGTTCTTCTACCGGAAAGAGCGGTTTCTCATCCGGAACCCAGGTGCTGTCCAGGTTGCGGGTCCGGGCATAACTCAACGTGCGTCTGGTAGGCGAATCCCCGGAAGCAGAAAATAACATCCGGTATTCCTTTTCTATTCGGATAATACTTCCAGGGCTTGCTGCGCCGGAAAAATAAGATCCCGGATGGGGTTGAAAGGGAATGATATCATACCGTTTCTTCCAGGGACCCAGGGGTGAGTTGCTTTCTGCCTTCCTCGTTAAATAGGGGAATCCGGGAACAAAATAAGGGGCATCTGTAACATTCGGGGTTCCCATATAATACATATGCCATTTACTCCCATCAAAATAAGTAGATCCATAAGAAGCGGAGCGGAAATCCTCGCTGCCGGGCTTCCCATAATCCAGAACGGGCCCTTTTGTTTGCCAGTGTACAAGATCCTTACTGATTGCCAGGCATGCCAGCCAGCCTTTGGGACCAGCACCATCATAATGCATATAATAGGTCCCTTTATCTTCAAAGACCCAGATATCCCTTGCCCCAAGATAATCACAACTGTCCGGACCAGTACCATGTGACAATACGATTCCCTGATCCCTGGCATCCAGTCTGAATTTTGGTATCGGTCTGCCATCGGCGTAAGGGTAAGGACTAACAGTAACCGGCCTTACCACCGATCCCTTTTTTGGTAAAGATCGCTGGGCGCTCAGGTCTGAAACTTGGATCAGTAAAAAGGTGAGAAATACTACTCGTTCTCCGGTGATCACTCCTGAGATCAGGGAGACCAGTTGTTGTTTGAAAAAATAAAGTGGTTGTTTGAAAATTTTTTTAAAGGCGTAAGGGTTCATGACGTAGGGGCTTGGCATGGCGTAGAGGCTTGGGGTTTTAGGATTCGTTACAAAACTAATAATGAATGGAGCCGGATAAGCGTTTCGGCAGCATTTTGGGTAAGACCAGGATGGGTTTTTGAAGTTTGGAGAATGGTACTCCGGGTGGCACTTAGCCAGCGAAAACGTGATGCCATATCCAGTTTACCGATGGGTCCGCCTTCTTTTCCGCCCCGGCAAATTTGCTCGAAGGCACAGAGATATTCGTTTAATTCCCCGAAATCAAGATAGGGCGAAAAAATATGAAGCCGTTTTTCATCAAGAGTAAAAAGGGTTTGCAAAAAGCCCTGTTTCTGGCAATAGAGAATCACGCCGACATTGAGAAATTCTTCCCGTTCGACCCTCGGCACAACGCGAATGACGGCATACTCAAATAAGTGATTTTCTTGCATTTTGTGCTTCATTTACAAATATTTCTGACGAGGCAATTCTTAACTCCAGGAAATTCACATACACCTGTCGGATGGCTTCCGGTGATTCTGCGGGCGACCAGGCCGTCAGCCATTCGTCAGGGATCAGGCCAACAATGGAACAGATCCGTTCAACGGTAAGCAGGGAACGAAAGGCGGCATCGACTGTTTCCAGTTGCGTGGCCTGGGTCAGCAGCACATGATCTTTGACCTGCACAAAAGGGCGTTTGGCCTGCTGCTCCCAATTGTCCCAGGAATGATGAAAATATAAGGCCGCTCCATGATCGATCAGCCATAATTCTTTATTCCAGATCAGCATATTGGTATTGCGGGGTGTTCGGTCTACATTGGTCAGCAGGCAATCCAGCCAGACTATCTTTGATGCCAGTTGTGCATCAAGATTCATAATGGCCGGATCGAAAGTAATGGCCCCCGATAGATAATGAAGCGCCAGATTAAGCCCTACACTTGCCTTTAGCAAATCCTGTATTTCCTCATCGGGTTCTGTCCGGCCAAATGCCGTATCCAGATTGGCAAAAACAATTTCCGGCACTTTAAGCCCCAATACCCGGGCAATCTCCCCGCCGATCAATTCGGCAATAAGTGCTTTCACCCCCTGGCCGGCGCCTCTGAATTTGAGTACATACAGAAATCCGTCATCCGCTTCGGCAATAGCCGGCAAAGAGCCGCCTTCGCGTAAAGGCGTGACATACCGGGTCACATTGACTGTCCTGAGTGAAGAGGAACTATCGCTCATATATCGGTTTTCGTGGAAATGTAGCGCGAAAATATAGATAAATATCCTTTACGAAGAATCTCCATTCATTATCATCAGGTGATGGGAGATTGGCTGGAAATTGCCGGAAGCTTTCCGGGAGGTTGCCGGAAATTGTCGGGTGGTTTCCGGGAGATTGCCTGGAGACTGCCTGGAAATAAAAATGCTCTAATCAAAGCCTATACCTGTGTATCCTATTAAAAGCCAAATATATGGCAAAAATGGTTCAATTGTACTGCTATAGCAGTACTAAATTTTCACCCTATTCGTTGAGCTTGCGCCAATGAATCAGGAAAAGGATGAAAAAATTATCAAAGAATTCGGTCTTAATTTGAAGAATCTTCGGGAACAGAAGAATTTGAGCCTGCGACAATTCGCAGATCTCGCTGATATGAACTTCGGCAACATCCATGAAATTGAAAAAGGGAATGTGAATCCCATGTTGACTACTATTGTGGCGCTGGCAGAGGCGCTGCAGGTGGATCCCTCCCAATTGATAACCTTTTAAAAATAGCCGTTTCAGCCTTAAAAATTCTTTACTTAAAACTTATCTTCCTCACCCTATTATTCATAGCATCTGCCACATAAAGATCCCCTTCGACATCTATCGCCAGTCCGGCCGGATAATTGAATTGAGCCGCTGGTCCGTCTCCGTCGGCATATCCCGTAGTACTGCCTGCAATGGTCGACACCTCACCTGAAGGGCTTACCTTACGAATGCGGTCTCCATCACTTAGAAGGAGATTCCCATCTTTATCTATCACCATATCGTAGATATAATGAAATTGAGCTGTGCCGGGGCCGCCATCGGCCATTCCAGCTGTTCCCACACCGGTAAACCGGGATACTATTCCCGCGGAGGTCATTTTACGGATACAATAATTTCCATTATCCGCTATATACATATTCCCTTGCTTGTCAAAAAGGATCCCGTTGGGGTTTAGGAATTCTGCCACGGATGTATCCCCATCCACAAACCCCTTGGTCTCCTTACCGGCAAAAGTACTTACCAGTCCGGCAGCGCTGATCTTCCGTATACGACCATTATTAGTATCATCGATATACACTGATCCTTGTTCGCCCATGGCAATACCGCCCATGCCCTGCCTGAACAACGCAACGGATACATCTCCATCCTTAAACCCGGATACTTCGCTACCAGCATAAGTGGATACTACTCCATTGGGAGTTATCCGGCGAACACGGGAGTCTGCCTGATCCATGACATATACATTACCGCCGGGATCCACCTCGATTCGGTAAGGGTCCACAAATTGGGCCGTGTCACCCGCGCCGTTCCTTGTACCGAAGTTCCCATCACCGGCCAGTACCGACACTTGTCCGCCAGTGATCTTCCGGATACGGCGACCGTTATAATCCGCTACATAGAGTATGCCGCTGGCGGAAATAGCGACATCAACGGGCGTGTGGAATTTGGCAGATGATAAGGGACCATCCAGGTAAGCGTCCGTTCCGTCACCGGCAAAGGTGCTGACAATCACTTTTTTTTCAGGCGGTGGCGGAGCCTGATCGCCCCCGGAATTGCCTTTTCTGCAGGTAGTGGCTACGACCGCGAAAAGGACGATGCCTGGGATAATGTTTTTATATTTCATGATAGCTTATTTGGTAGTGGCATTGACTACAGATCCAAGCTTATCGTTGTAAGAGAACAGGTCATTTTTTCTACCGGTAGCATTCTCTTTCCTAACGGCATGATTTTATTCCCCTTGCCAAATGAACAAACTAAAACCACTCAATTAGAATATCTCAGGTAGGAATTTAGCCACCTTTCCTTTTCACGGCATTTTTAATTACTATTCAAGGTTTGCGCCTTTGCTGACCACCTTTAACAGATAGTCTGAAATTATCTCTTGTAACCTATTACGTAACATGTCATATTTGTACTATGATCGTCAGTATTCAGTCACTAAGGGCTAAAGCGTCTTTGGGCAAAAAACGATGCTTCCAAGCTACCGCCCGATCAGGTTGAAAAGATCAGAGATATTCTGACCTTGCTCGACGGTGCTGAAAAAGTGGGCGATATGAACTTTCCCGGCTCTGCCCTACACCCTCTGAAAGGTGATTTAGTCGGGTATTGGTCGGTAACGGTCAAGGCGAATTGGCGGATTATCTTTCAATTTGAGGACGGGAAAGCCTATCTGGTCGATTATATGGATTATCATTAAAGGAGGACAACATGTTAAAAAGAGGAATGAAACCAACGCATCCGGGTCGTGTATTGAAAAATCTGTACATGGAGCCGCTTGATCTGAATTATGGCGAGGCCGCGGATAATCTCGGGATTACCCGTAAGACGCTATCCCTGCTTTTGAACGAGCATCAGGGGATTAGTGCGGAAATGGCTTTGCGCTTGTCGAAGGCTTTTGATACGACGCCGGAACTGTGGATGAACATGCAGCGCAATTACGATTTGTGGAATGCAGGACAGAAAGTACTCGTTAAAGAAATCAAACTTTTCCGCCGCATCAAAACCACGCCCGCCGAAACCGTTATATTAAAAGGCAAGGCCGCAAGACCTGCAACCAGTCATGCCTAAGCATGTTCTATTAAAAAAGAAAGGCAAAATGTTGTACCTATGTTGTACTTAAAGAAAAAAGCCGCTTAAAAATAAACAGGTTTAAAATTATTCATAAAACAACAAAACCCGCTCTGAGAGCGGGTTTCAAGTGTGTACCCGGGACGGGAGTTGAACCCGTACTGCCGTTGCGGGCAACTGGATTTTAAGTCCAGCGCGTCTACCAGTTCCGCCACCCAGGTGCGTGTCATTCAACACAAAGATAGTCGGGGATCTATACCCCTTAGTTAAGGACCAATGTCCTTTAACAAAAAATTCCATCTACCAAAGGCGGATGGAATTCTTTTGAGCGGAAGACGAGGCTCGAACCCGCGACCTCAACCTTGGCAAGGTTGCGCTCTACCAACTGAGCTACTTCCGCATTATAACTGAGAGTGTTAGCTATCTTTCACCCTGACAGTTTAAAGAACTTTATTGGGAGTGCAAATGTATGAAATCTATGACTCCTGAAAAATATTTTTTAAACTTTTTTTACTTGTATTGAGGAGTATACAAAGTATTTGCTGGCACGTTCACTTGTGGCTTGCCCTTATAACGATGTGAATACAGACCAATGCTGCCGCCTATCACCAGGGCAATTATACAAAACACCTGCAAATAAAATAAGAAAACGGAAGAATTCACCCAGCTGTAGGCGATGTCTTTCAATTTGGGGTCTTTTATCTCTTCTTGATGTTGATCCATAACTGTTTAATTACTTAATTACTGGGCAAATTTAGGACTTTGATTGAAAGAATCAAGGATTGGTCTTCACAATTTCCCTAAAAGTTTTCTTTCCCAGGATGAAATATTGCCAGATAATGCTACGCTTGTGCCATCCATGCAGCTTTGCCCCTCTTTTTTCGGGGAAAACGCTCTGATGTCTTCTGATCAGCACCCACTTAAAAAAAGCCAGATGGGCCTCTAAAATGGCTAAAAAATAAATCCCCTGTCCTGCAAACAGGGATTTCCAGGCTGAAACAGAATCCAAAAAGAACCGGAAAGGGATTTTCCAGAATAATTGCCCAACCGGCAGATTCTTGGCCATCATGATCAGATTGTTGCGGAAATTCAGGAATACCTTCCGCTCATTTCCTTTGGGCAGGGTCCCGCCGCCAACATGATACACAACGGATGGCGGGCATGTATATACCTTATAACCAGCCAGTTGTATACGCCAACAGATATCGATCTCTTCCTGGTGGGCGAAGAAATAAGGATCCATCCCCTTAAGTTGATGATACAGGTGCGCACGCACGAACATCGCCGCTCCGCTGGCCCAGAATATTGGCTCAATGGCATCGTACTGCCCTTCATCCAGCTCACAATCATCGAAAATCCTTCCTTTGGCGAAAGGATAACCCAGATAATCCAGCCATCCGCCGGCAGCCCCGGCATACTCAAACAGCTCCCTTTCCGCATACATACGGATCTTGGGCTGGCAGGCACCGATGAGCGGATCGGAGTCCATCAGTGCCACGATCGGTTCAATCCAGCCTGGTTCCACTTCCACGTCGGAGTTCAGCAGTACATAATAATCGCTGGTTATCTGTTTGAGCGCCTGATTGTAGCCTTCGGCAAACCCATAGTTCTTGTCCAGGATGATCAGCCGCAGTTCGGGATAACGTTCCCGGAGAAAACTAATGGAGTCATCGCTGGAAGCATTATCCGCTATGATTATTTCTTTATTGGCATAAGTGCTTGCCATTACAGAGGGAAGAAACTTTTCCAGGTAATTACGGCCGTTCCAGTTGAGTATAACAATTGCAATTGATGAAGACACTTCGACTATAGATTTTTAAATAATGCCCAAAAATAAGGGAATAGCGATTTAGTGGGGTGGTTTTTATAAATTCGGTCTATGATTCGATCCCTGCTTAACTGGAGATCTTTGTTAGCCTTAGTGGCCATCATCATTGTGAGCGGCACTATCTTTTATTCCCAATATCTTGCCAAGCAGATTGCACGGGATGAACGGCAAAAAGTGGCTTTATGGGTAGCTGCCAGCAAATCTATCCTCAACAATCCCGGAATAGATCTTACCCTTCCTAATCTTATCCGGAATGGCCAGCAAACCATACCCATTATAGAGGCCAATGAGCAGGACAGCATCATTGATTATATTAACCTGGATTCAACAAGAGCCTCAACCGACAAAAACTATCTCTACCGCACGCTCAAAAAATTCAGATCGGAAAACCAGCCTTTGGAAATCAAACTCAGCGATACTCCATATATAGCCAACCGCTATTATTATGGGCATACCACTTTATTAGATGAAATCCGGTATTATCCCCTTGCTCAATTATTAATAGTAGCCCTTTTTATCTTTTTTACCCTTTATTCCATTGCCATCCGCAATAAGGCCACCCAGAATCAGCTTTGGGCGGGTATGGCCAAGGAAACCGCCCATCAATTGGGCACTCCGGTTTCCTCCCTGGAAGGCTGGGTGGAGATGTTAAAGGAGACGGCAATCGATCCGGCAACCGTCCAGGAGATCCAGAAAGATGTGGACCGGCTCAAATTGGTCTCCGATCGTTTTGGAAAGATCGGAAGTACGCCCAAGCTGGAGGAAAAAGATCTTATCTGGCAAATCCGGAATATGGTGGAATATATACGGAAAAGAGCCACCGGGAAGGTACAGATCACCCTTCAGGCAAAGGACCAGGAAAAGATCATTGCCCGCATTTCAAGTCCTTTATTCGATTGGGTCATCGAGAACCTGCTGAAAAATGCCCTGGATGCCATGGAAGGAAAAGGGGAAATTGTGGTCAGTATCCGGGAACAGGAAAAAGAGATCCTGATCGATGTGGCGGATACCGGCAAGGGAATTGCCCCAAAAAACCTGGCCAAAGTCTTCAAACCGGGTTTTACGACAAAAAAACGGGGTTGGGGCCTTGGGCTCAGCCTTTCCAAACGCATTATCGAACAATATCATAAGGGGCAGCTCTCTGTCAAACAATCCGAACCGGGAAAGGGAACTACCTTCCGGATCGTCTTGCCGAAATAAACAACCCAAAAAAAGCCCCGGCAAATCGATGTAAGATTTGCCCAAAAACTCCTACATTTGCACCCTCCTCAAAAAGAGCAGTGGATTGCGTGGGTGGCGAAATTGGTAGACGCACTACTTTGAGGTGGTAGCGCTCGAAAGGGCGTGTGAGTTCGAATCTCATCCCGCGCACAACAAATGCCCTCAGCGAAAGCTGAGGGTTTTTGCATTTGGGAACGAGGCGAATGTATTCGCCGGAGTGTACGAATGCAAAAACCAAAGCGCCGAAGGCGCAGGGCATTTGTTGTAGCCGCCCCCGCCAGGAGATCGCCGCAGGCAATCTCATCCCGCGCACAAAGGCCTTCCTGACGAAGTCAGGAGGGCCTTCTTATTTGGTAGCGGTGAAAGCTCCGCTTTCATAAGCGAACAAATGAGAAGGCCCTATTCCGCGCAGCGGAATAAAGGCTTTGGGTACAGAGCCCTTAAAGAGATCAGCGAAGAAGCAGATTATGTTTTGTTTGCACATCTTACCCGGATATCGGACAGAAAGAGATTTGAACTTCCATTGGGTGATTTTAATGCGGTTGATCAGAAATCTGTAGAGTACCAACTCCTGGAAGATTATTCAGTTTGGATTGTCAATTACTAACCCAAAGAACGAACCGGACATGTTACTGCAATATAATTCTATGATCCGACCGTTTATAATTTCCACTTTGGGGGAATTGTGGAAATCAAATTATTTAAAGTTTCGGAAGATATTGCTGGATACGGGCGATAACTTCCGTAAATGGTGGTTGTCCCCTGAAATATAATGCTGTAGTGGCTTTGTAACGACCTTCAAAATCATTCATAAACTCTTCCGTTAAAAGAAAAGCAGGATGAGTGTTCACGGGTGTTTCGGCATCGGCCCCTTTGATCCAGTCAGCTTTGTGCTGCAGGTATTCCGGCATTCCTATAAAAGCCTGTATCTGGACAGTTCCAAGCAGGCTATATAAATCGTAATACTGGCGCATATAATTTTTCGACTTCTTGCCACCGGCCCCTTCCTGGCGAAAGTTTCTGATAATAGCCTGTATCTTCTCCACGAAAGTGTAGCCAGGGTTGTAGCAGGGCACATCAACTGCACGGTTATCGATTAAGTCAATGTTAGCATTTGCTTTGGCAAAATCATACAGCCATGAACTGATGGTGATAGGTTGGTTGGGCGCCACTTTACTAAAACCGGCTTCAAGCAAGATACCGTCCTTTACCCCTTCAAGGGATCCAGTATAGGTTCGGTATTGGAGGCGGATGCCGCCACTGCGGTAATACCTTTCATCGTCAAATTCTGTATCACGTTCGACAGCTATAATGCCGGGAATCTTCAGGTTATCTTTCAACCAGTCGTAAAAGTCTTTGCGGGACTTGACTCCATTTTCCTTCAGGCTTGTCTGGTTAACCGTAACTCCACTTTCTGCCAGCGGCTCAATCAACAGATCCAGATCCTCCGAAAAACGGTTAATAATTTGGGGGCCTTTAGACAGGGATGTTCCGCCTTTCAGGGCAAATTGAAAACCCTGCTGTTGCAAGCCCCAAAGGTTATGCATCATCCAGTAATCCTTTTCGACAATTACTGGATCTAACAGCTGTTTGTCAGCAACGATCCTTATCAGGTCAGGGAACTCGTTGTGTTCGTGGAGTAAAATAGTGTTCATGCTTTATTTCGTATCCATCAAAGATGCGAAAAGCTTTTTGGTTTTAACCGATCCATATTTTTTGACGGCTTCAGTTAATTTATGGGTATCCATGCCTTTCGCTCTTTTTTTTACACGGCTTAATATGGCGGTCTCGTCTTCAGCCAGCCGGTCAAGATTATTGAGCAGATCCACCAATAAAAATTCTGAAGTCACCTGGCTCGGAAAATAAGGTTTCTGCTGGAAGGAAAACACGCGGTTACCCAACTTAACCTCGCCATGCCGTTTATGGTTATAAACGACAGTTTTATTGTAGAGCTGGGTTGTCCCAACACCTAGTTTATTGTAATCATTGGGCGAGGTCAAGAGGAAACGATCATCTTTAAGGAAGCTCATCACAAGGATATTATCGGTTGGAGGCACCTCTCCAAACTTTCCTTTTTTAGGGTAATAATACATCCCTGCTGCCACTTTTTTTAAAGTGCCCTCCTGCTGTAACTCCTGCAAATGACGGTCTACAGCGTTTGACCATTTTTCCAGGTCATTTCGCCGGTATATCTGTCCGGGTTCTAAATGTCTTTTCAGTTCCGCAACCTTTGTCATACCACAAATGTAAGAATTTTCAACTCCGTGTGCATGATTTTACATGTAAAATTCATGCATTTCGCATTTAATTGATTATCAACAGTTTTAATCCTTGGTCGCTTGGAATATGACAGTCGGTTTATCAAAAATATTGAGCCATGTGCAAAATTTACCGGAAACCTTGTCAAAAAAACCATGGAGGGCAAACCTGTTGCCAAGATTCAGTCATCTGGAAAAAGGGAAAACGTAGCATATCTGCTTATAGCAGTTTATCCTATTCTACTCTATTGATAATGATTGATTTAAAGCTAAACAAAAGCCTCAAATCCTCTCTGAATTGGTTCGAACTCATTCCACTTGGGCCACAAATACCTACCAGACCTTCCCACATGACATTTCAGAAAATAATTTACATTTTTGTCAATTATTTTTCATATATTTTACTTATGCTAAAATCAAAGATAAATGGTACTGGAAGATACATTGAGCGGAGAGAAATTCGAGGCGATTATAGAATCTATGACTTCCAAGGACTTCATAGCTATTAAAAAGGATAAGGCCAGGTTTAACTCGTTTAATTGGAACGTTTATAAAAATAAAGGGTTATATAAGCTCGGACTTGCAACGGATGAAACCATCTTAGGGCTCATGTGCCTGGTAGATCATCCGGGTGAGGGAATAAACGCCGTTGAAATCGAGTTATTGGAAGTGGGCGCGGACAATCGTCGAGGGAAAAAGAAGTTGGCAAATATTGCCGGTTGCTTGATTGCATTCGCCTGCCGCGAATCATTCAAACGCGGTTACGAGGGATGGGTGTTTTTGATCCCTAAAACCTTTTTACTGGAACATTATCCGACAAAATATGGTTTTACCCATGTGCCCATTAAAACACCGGATCGACCAGTGGGATTCATGGAATTAAGTACCAGCAGTTCGCTCAGGCTGATCAAGAAATATTTAGATTAGAATCAGCAAAATCGTAAAATATTTATTCAACTTTCCACATTTGGATAAATACAAATCGTTAAAAGTATGAAATCGTTAAAAAATATTGAGAAGGAATACACTCCCGAAGAAATTGCAGAATCCTTTGTTTTCCCTGGTCCCAAAGCCCCCAAGGAACGGGAAGCCTTATTAGAGACATTCCGCCAACACAGGAAAAAGGTCTCGGATAAGCAGTCCGGGAAAACGAAGCTCATTTCACAACTTCTTCAATTAAAATTCCTGATAGAAGACTATATTAAATCTGAGAAATTAAACAAGGACTATTCCTTCGGATATTTTCTAAAAGAATACATCACCCGGCTGGAAAAGAAAAACAAACAATTCGCCGATGAAATAAATGTCGACCCCGCCGAACTAAGCCTGGTCATTAATAAACACCGGCAACCTACGGAAAAACTCATTTTCAGACTGGAAATACATTCCAACAGAAACTTCCCTGCTCTTATGTGGTTTAAAGTACTCGAAAAAGATCGTGCTTATGAATTAAAGCATCATAGAGAGATCATCGACAGCGAAAAGAAAAATGTAAAACAAATGCTCGAATTTTCATTATAACACAAAAACTATAACAACGTTTTTCCCTTATCGTATGTATTCTTAACTTTGCAACACCGGCTATTAATTAACTAAGCACCTTTCATCAGCCAAAAAGGCTGGCAGATAATTGGCAGACTAGAAATACACGAATGTGATTTTCAGACACTTATAAAAAAAACACGTGCTCATCCCGCGCACAACAAATCAATGAGGCTGTCTCCTATGTTTGTAAAAAACAGGAGATGCCCTCTTCAGGTGGAGGTGAGGGGATTTCAATCGAACACCTAGCCACCTTCCTATCTATAATCCAACGAATTAAATATTAGGCAATCCTTGTTTGCTTTGGACCGGAACCTGGTCAATTTCCGGGAGAGCTATCTCCCCCGGAGAAGGGGGATGTCTGCCACCGCACAGTACTATTCTAAAATCGAACAGTCCCGTTCGGACATGGCATCATAGTTTATTGAAAAACAGTTCGCTACAAATTTGGCATGCTATTTACAGGGTCATTGCATACCCCCATTTGTATGCTAAAAAACTATCTCCGCATTGCTTTCCGCAATCTCTGGCGGCATAAGGGCTTCAGCTTTCTGAACATCATGGGTCTTACGATCGGGATGTCGGCCTGTTTTCTCATCCTGCTTTATGTGACGTTCGAGCTCAGCTATGATCATTTCCATTCCAAAGCCGACCGGATCTACAACATCGTTACGGATATCAACAATCCATCGGAAGTACTACATTTCGGAGTCGCGGCGCCGGCGATGCCGGTGGCGGCCAAAAATGATTTTCCCGAGATCGAGAAGCAGGTGCGGTATAGCCCCGGCAATATTCTAGTCCGCCGGGGGGACATAAAGATCCAGGAGGAAAACATGGCCTTTGGGGATTCGACCTTCTTTGAAGTCTTCGATTTTCCCCTGCTGAAAGGCGATCCAATGACCGCCCTGAAGGGACCGCTCACCATGGTCCTGTCGGAGACCGCGGCCAAAAAATACTTCGGCTCCGCCGATCCGATGGGTCAGCAACTAACGGTATTTGGCAACAGCCAGTTGGCGACTGTCACGGGCATTATGAAGGACATGCCGGAGAATACCGAACTGAAGACGGATATGATCATGTCGATGTACAACGGTCCGAACGACTCCACGCGGGATAAAAACTGGGGCGGGTTTGGGGTCATGGCCTATTTTCTGCTGAAACCCCAAACCAATGCGAAAGCGTTGCAAGGCAAATTCCCGGCCTTTCTAGTGGACCATATCGGCAAGTTCATGAAGGAGAACAACCAGACTTATACCTATATCCTCGAACCGTTGAAGGAGGTCTATCTGAAATCGACACCCGGAAATGCCCAGGGCAGTCTGACCAATATTTATGTCTTCAGCATCGTAGGAGTCTTTATCCTGCTGATCGCGGCGATCAATTTCGTGAACCTGTCAACCGCCCGGTCCACAGAGAGGGCCCGGGAAGTCGGGATACGCAAGGTTATCGGGGCAGAACGGCGCCAGCTGACCGTGCAGTTCCTCGGGGAATCGGTGATCCTCTGTCTGATCGCCTTTGTTCTCTCAGTTGGCGCTACCGCGGCCCTGTTACCCGGCTTCAATTTTCTGGCGGGAAAGACCATCAGCACCGGTATATTCCACCACCCCGGCTATATTCTTGCGCTGCTTCTGATTGGCCTGGGTATCGGGCTGCTGGCCGGGCTCTATCCGGCGCTGGTGCTGTCCGGTTTCCAACCGATCATCGTGCTGAAGGGGCGTTTTGCCACCAGTACACGTGGGTTGCTCCTGCGAAAAGGGCTCGTGATCTCGCAATTCACCATTTCGATCGGGCTGATCGCCGCCACCCTGCTGGCTGGCTATCAGCTGAAGTATATGCGGCAGCAGGAACTCGGATTCAGCAAGCAACAAGAACTGGTGTTGGACACCCATGGGGACGAACATAAGATCGCGTTCAAAGAGGAGCTCAGAAAATTGCCAGGTGTGGTATCGACTGCGATGTCCTCCAGCACGCCCGGGAACGGCGCTATGAATGCTTATTCAGTCATCCAGAACCGGAAAGGCGAGATGCAGATCTGCGCTCCCGACCTTTTCTTTGTCGATTTCGATTTTATCCCGCAGTACGAAATGAAAATGGTGGCAGGCCGGACGTTTTCCCGGGATTTCGGTGCCGATACCACGCAGTCCATGGTCCTCAATGAACGGGCGGTGAAGATGCTGGGTTATTCCAAGCCGCAGGAGGCAATCGGCCGCAATTTTGACCAATGGGGACGGAAAGGCAAGATCATCGGGGTGGTCAGGGACTTTCACTACCGCGGTTTGCAGGAAGAAATCCGACCGCTCAGCCTGCGAATCGAGCCAGATGGCTGTAGTATGCTCTCGGTGAAAGTGAGTATTTCCAATCTGAAAAATACCATCGGAGCGATTGAAAAGTCCTGGCATGCGGTCATCCCTAACCGGCCGTTCAGTTATTCCTTCGTCGATGAGATGTTCGACCGTCAGTACCGCGCCGAGGACCGGTTCGGAAAACTGTTCCTTTATTTTGCCGTGCTGGCTATTTTTATCTCTTGTCTTGGGCTGCTTGGGCTGGCCTCCTACAGTACCATGCAACGGACCAAAGAGATCGGTGTGCGAAAGGTGCTGGGAGCGAGTGTGACGGGGATCGTCGGGCTATTGTCGAAAGATTTCCTGATGCTGATCGGAATCGCGTTCGTGGTCGCCACACCGCTGTCTTTCTGGCTGATGCGGCGATGGCTGAGTGGGTTCGCTTCGCGGATTGACATCTTTTCGGCGTGGTGGATATTTGCTGCGGCGGGTTTGACGGCCCTGCTGATTGCGATGCTGACGATTAGTTTCCAGGCGGTCAGGGCGGCGATGGCCCCTCCGGTTCGGACCCTGCGGGCAGAGTAGAGTTTTGGCTGCGATGGGAAGTGATAGTGAGTTTGATCAATGGAGGACAGAAAACTACCAGTATACCAATTTAATAGTATAAGAGCCAATTATATCACTAATGGATATAATTAGCCCCTAAACTATACCAAATACTTGAAAGAATAGGCTCAGACCCTGGAAACAATTGATTTACAAGGCTCTTTAATTATTGTGTATCATATTTTCCCAATTGAAACTATTTCTCTCTTTCTGAATAGACGATTTGCGGAAAGATTGCCAAATTAGGTGGGAACTTCTACGGAAGAGGCGTCTTGAAACTTTCCTCCAGAGAATAGTATTTTAAAGTAAATTATTGTCAATATTTGAATATTTTGACAATAATTTAAAGTTTATCACACCAAATTAGTGGCAGCAACATTTGCCCAGTTCCGGGATTCGTATTGATAAATGTGGAAAAGGAAAATATCATTGTCAGACACCTGATCTCCCAAGCCCCCTACAAACATGCGAAAGCATTCCTACCGTCATCAGGAAAAAATGCTGGTCGACTTGTTCACAGATAATGAATTTGAATACCTGGAAGGAAACGAACTTATTTCAGTATTCAAAAACGCCTGGGACCATTTCCCCGTAAATCAGAGCAAGCTTCTGCGTTATGCAGGTAGAAAAGGGCAACGGCAATAACTACAGGCCTTTCTGGGAAAAAATAGTTTTACAAAAAAATATACCAGCAATAATCTCCACGAAAACGCTCACCTCTGAATGAAGCAAGGAACGACGTTCTATCAAAGTTCTAACTCGCCCGACTTTCTTCACTGCCATATAAAAAAGGCAACGACATTAGTGAAAACACTTATTTTGATTAAAATTCTTACCTGCCCTTCAACTCCTTAAAATTTACCAATGTCCAATTCGATAGCCCCTAAACTTATTTCCCTGTTTTTCATACAATTATCAGTAGTATTTATTATTTTAGCGATCTGGGAATGCGATTTGAAATCCAATCTCCTGCGTCCTTCTTTTGCTACCAACTTTACTGAAACACAGACCCATATAGCCTGGTTTTAATTCCTGGTCCGTTTATTACGGCTATGCCCGTCCCTACACCGGTTTTCCGTATTCCACCTGTCCGCACCCTGCTTAATGCCTGATAAAGTAGCCCCTTTTTAATGCTGTCCATTCCGTAATCCTGCCCGTCCGGAAAACTCCTGACTAAAACCTTATATATGTTTGACAACATTGCGTTTAGCGTCGTCATAGGTCTCGTATTCATTTACCTGTTGTACAGCTTGCTGGCGACGATCATCGGGGAAATGGTTGCCGGATGGATGGGTATCCGGGGGAACATGCTGAGACTGGCCATCGAACGGATGCTGAATGACGGTTATTACAAAAAGGTGGAGGAGGATAAAAAGGAGCGACCTCCCGGTTTCTGGCATAATTATTTTATGGTGGAGAAGGATGAATTTAAGACTAGTCTGGCCGGCAGATTCTATGACTATCCCTCTATAAAATACCTGTCGAGGACCGAATCGGAAAAAAGCAAACCCTTCAATCAGGTAAGGCCCTCCTATATGTCTTCGGAGACCTTTGCCCTTACCCTGATCAATATGCTGGCGGAGAAGGGGCTGGGCAAGGACAAGATGGAACAGATCGCCTTTACCCTGAAGGTGAACAGTCTGCATATCCAACCCGAAACGCTCAAACAGATCAATATTATCCTTGATGATGCCTGTCATGATTTCGAGTGTTTTAAAAAAGGCCTGATGAAATGGTTCGAGGAGACCATGGACCGGACTACGGGCTGGTATAAAAAGAAATTTACCCGTATCCTCTTCTGGCTCGGTTTTCTGATGGCGGTCACCTATAATGTAGACTCCATCCGGATCGCCAGGATCCTGGCCAATGACAAGGAGGCCCGCAACCAGCTGGTGAACATGGGGGTCGCCCTGGCCAAAGATTCCACCCGGTATAAGGATTTTATCTATAAGAACGGAGATTCGGTCAGGGCCAAATCCGTTATCGACAGCGGGTATTCCCGGATCACTACCGATATCCACAATGCCAATCTGATCCTTGGTCTGGGCTGGCATTTGGATACCCTCACCTTCGACGATGAATACAAGATCAGGGAGGGCGATGCCGAATTATTTGCCAGGGCCGACACCGTCTTCCAGTTGTATGATTCCATCAGGAAGGCATACGATTCCCTGACCGGGAAGATCCGGACGAACCGGCGTTTGTCGGATTCTTTCGGTCTGGTGATTAATTATCAAAATGCCGTCCTGGCCAATAAACGTCTTTTCCCTGTCGGGAAAACGGATACCGCAAAGGATAAAGATTCTGTCTATTTTTTACAAAATAGTCGCAATAGCATCGCCCGGGATCAGTTCCTGGATTCGATCCGACTGTCCACGGCCCATGATTCGCTGTTCAGCGGTAAGGTCTTTTTTAATTCTCTGGCCTATCATATGTTTAGCTCCATTCAGGATATCCGTTTGAACGAGGCTCCTCCGGAGAAAAACGAAAAAGGGGCGATTGTTAAGCGAGGCGCGAGGGTGATCACCATCAAAGGAAAAGTGGATTATGCCTGGTATGACAAACTCTGGTATTTTGTATGGCATATCCTTCCCTTTAATGTAAGTTTCTATGGTATCCTCATCACGGCGCTCATGTTGTCCTTAGGAGCGCCATTCTGGTTCGGGTTGCTGAACAAACTGGTATCGCTTCGGTCGGCTGGAGTCAAACCGGAGGAAAAGACAATCAAAACGGATGATTTGAAGGCTGCCGGCAACGCACGGAGAGATACGCCGCTGGGTATTGGCATGACACCTCCCGTGTTCCAGGCTCCGACCAAGGAACCCAATATCCCGGAATTGACCTGGTCCGCTTTTTCCGATAAGATCAGCCTGGAGCAAGGGATCGTAGCCATTGCCCTGGACGACCATCCCCCGGCTATCGTGGTCATGGTAAAGAGCGCGGCCAATGCAGATTATCTGAAAAATAAATACGGGATTTCTTTTGAACTGCCGGGTAAGGAACCACTGGAGGTTAGTTATATGTTAGATGAACCTAATACTGTGCATTCCGGTATGGCGGGCGGTGGAATCGCAAACCGGAATTTGCCCGGAGATACCGGGACCCTCGGTGGATTTCTGACCCGGGTAGGTTCGGATAAACTCTTTGCGGTTTCCTGCTGGCATGTTATGAAGGATACCCATGATCTGACGGAATCGATCATACAACGTGATATCCTGGATCTGAGCAACCCGGTCCACCCAACCATCGCGACGGTAGTAGATGGGTTTTTTAGTGCAGACAATGGGATCGATGTCGGCATCGCCGTTTGTTCCGATAATACCATCGTCCCGAATCCCGATTTTAAGATCACGGGGCAGACCCGGGAGGTAGATTCCTTTGACTCCTTAACCCATACCAGCGTGCTTTTATATGGACAGGCCTCCAAACTGCAACAGGCTACGATCTTTCATTATAAAGCCAATGTGCAGATCACCTATCCGGGAAATAAGGAATTTATGGTAAAGGATGTATTCAGTCTAACCATCCAAAACCCGAGGAACGGTAATTCCCGGGCTCCGACCACAGGCGGCGACTCCGGCGCCATCGTTACCGATTTGCAAGGGACGCCCCTGGGCATGATCATCGGCGGCAACGGCACATTTTCCTATGCCATAAAATTCACCAATATATTCTCGACCTCCATACACGCCTTCAGTCAATATTCATTTAAAGTATCACTTAAAGTATAAATCTTATTATGAAACGATTATTCGCAGCATTGTTGACCTTGTTTTTTTTCGGACAGCTATCCGCGCAGACCATCAACCTGGGGATCGATGCCAATTGCCGCAGCCTGATCAGCCTGGATAAGACCAGGCTTAAAAAGGACAGCCTCTATTCCATACCGGTCCCTGCGAACGGAGCCCTAAAATTCAAGCTTTCCAATCCGTTAAATAAAAAAATTACGATCAGTATCAGCGGCATCATGCCCAATGATGCCCGGTCGATTGAGCTGAAGCCGGAATTTTTTACCAATAATTTCCTTTCTACGGACGCCAATCTGATCCTTACGGTCGACGGGAAATCCTTTGATCTGCGAAAACCCTTTAATATTAGTATGGGCTGTTCGGACGGTGCATTCAGGGCCCTGGCCAATACCGTAAATTTTCAGATCGACAAACAACTGGGTCAGGTTTCCAACGGTACCAATGGAGCATCCGGCACAACTACCTTGTCAGGAACGGCCGGTATTCCGGTGTTATTGGTCCAGGCGGCACCTGCCGGACAGAATAAGGGGGCCGGGGCAGACGATACGGAGCAGGCATATCAACCGGGAAGTGCCGTCTATGATGCACTCAAACTGACGGACCCGACCAAGGTCACCGAAGAAGATTTTAAAAAGATCATAAAATTCTATGTGGCAGAAGGAGTGCCCGTGGGAAGCCCCGCTGCGGGTATCGATGCGGTTAAGGGCAATCCTTTCCTGAAAGATATCATCAACACTACCTATACCGGAGTCCTGATCAAACCTTTGGACGCTGCAGCCGAATCGGGCAGCGATATTCTCTCCAGTCTTTCCCTTTCATCCATCGGGGGACTGGACGTGACCCAGATCGCTGACGGTCTGGCTAAATTCCTGGTCAAACGGACCAAGGAAGAACTGAGCATTAGTTTTTTTAATAAATTCAAAGAGCTGCTCGATAGATACCCGGATCTGAAGACGGTATTTCCTAAAACCTATATGATCCTGCAGTCCATCGGGGATGAGATCTATAACTATGAAAAATATATCCAGAACCTCAGAGAGGCCTTTAAAGACGATATCCAACATCTGGCCGATAACTTACCAGGTATTGTAGATAATCACCTGGATTTTTTTACAAAATATCATACGGTAGCTGCCTCCCTGAAAACAGGTTGTTACCTGGCTACCGAATTACAAAAACAGGTGCATCCCGGGGATATTCTCGCGAATTATCCCATGGAATTCCTGAAGGATGAAAATGGAAATGTAGCCGGTTCGATTCAGACCCTTCAGTTATTAAGCGCCTCCTTTCGGGATACTTCCGCCGCCGATAGTTCCTATTGGGTGAATCTGAAATATATCCGGCAATTGGTGAATAACAAAACAGCTTTCCGGATCTATCTGGGTCTGGTATATCAGATGGCGATACTTCATTACGATAATGTCCACTTTAAAGACACCACTCTCGTCGGCTATTTGGATAAAGCGGCCCCGGAAATCATTAAAGGACTGGACATTTTTAATCAGTACAAATTATATATCCTGCGGTTCGCCGAAAAGACGGATAATCTGAACCGGATGATCAAGTCCTATTCCAGGCCTGCCAATGATTCCCTGGCCATCGAACTCTATAAAAAATACTTCGATGGTTTCGTAGATTATTTTGAATATGCCGTCCAGGTGGGGAAATTACCCCTGATCAACGAAAATCATTTTTTCCACCAACTTTCCCGAACACTGACCCCTTATTTTAGCGTGGCCAATTTAGCCTCCGATCTGGTCGTAGACATCAACCGCAAGAATTATTCTTCTGCCATCAACAACGCGGTGGCGATTTACACAGTGATATGGCATAATCCCAACCAGGAGGCGATAAATGCGGCTAAAGCGAGTGCGGCTAAGACAAATACCGGTAAAGATAAAAAGGTGGAGGCAGACAAAGAAGAGGTTACCGTAAATGAGGATAGCGTGGCAAAATCCTTCCAGGATTCAAAAGAAGTACTTCCCAATTTCATCAAATACGGGAGTTTTATGGCCTCGATCGCTACGGCCAAAAACAGTGATGAGGTCGCCAGCGCCATCGAAGCAGCAGCCCTTCCTTCCGGTTCATCCAGAATCAAACGCGAATCCCTGATGAACGTATCTCTCAATGCCTTTACCGGTTTGTATATAGGACATGAGAGTATAAAAGGGATAAAGGACGGGACCGTCTTTAATACCTTTGGGGTTACGGCGCCGATCGGTGTGGCTCTTAGTTGGGGACATCAGTTGTTATTCTGGAATACGCCCAAATGCGGATGGTCGACATCCCTTTTCATATCTATTATCGATATCGGGGCGCTGGCCTCCTACCGGTTCAAGAACGACACCACCTCCCAGGTACCTACCGTCGAATTAAAAAATATCCTTTCCCCGGGAGCCTTTTTGTCCATCGGGGTACCAAAAACACCCATATCCTTCAATTTCGGCGCACAGATGGGGCCGAATCTAAGGAAGGTCAATTTTAACAGCAGTCTGCCCAGTGATGATAGCAACAATAAGATATACTTGCGTTTCAGCGCCTCGGTTTGTGTGGATATTCCGCTGCTGAATTTTTATACGAAGTCGAAATAATTTAAGACGGATCGACAATTTTGGGGTTCATTTATCCGAAACGGGCAGACAGGCATTTAATATCATTGTAAATGTGGTAGGCGAGCAGATAAAAAGCGAATAAAAAGTAAAAACTATGACGGATTCTGACAAAACCAAAAAACGGGATTTCTGGGACATCGTCCAGATCCTGGGGACAGCTCTTATTCCCGCTGCTATTGCACTTGCCGGCTTCTTTTATTCGAAAGCGCAACAGGATGCCACCCAGAAAAACAACGAAATCAAGATCCAAAGCGATATTGCCGTAGCCAATATCAACACATCCATTGCCCAGGCGCAGTTGCTTTCGACCTTTATGGAATCGCTGGTAAGCAAGGATACGCTCCGGCAATCCATTGCCATGAATGCCATTTTGATCGGGGCGCCAGTACAGGGAAAGGTCATTGTAGATCTCCTGACACGTTCCAAGGTGACCAATGACGGACAGCGACAGGCCATCGATGCCCTGTCCGGAAGAAGAACGGAACTGATTACCAGTCTATACAGTGACAACGCCGGCATTCGGATCAATAGCGCCAATCAATTGATTAACTCCTGGCTGAAGGACAGCAGTACCATCAAAGAAATGGTTGGTTTTATGAATACAGGTTTGCAGTCCCCCTTTTATTTAAAGGATCCGGGTAATGGACTCTATAATTGTATCGTTGTCCTGCAGAACGCCGACAGCAGACTTTTATCTCCGCATAAGGAAGCGTTGCAGAAAATACTCCAAACTATTCCGGCGGATAATGTAAAGACCATTACGGCGATGAAGAACCTGGTGGCGAAAATATATTAAAGAGCATTAATAACTACATCAATCTTATTTTATGGCAAAAACTACAGTGGTTTCCGCGGATTTAACGAAAGAGATCAATTTCTACCTTACGATGGTCGATGCGAGTGAATCCTTGCCCATGAACGTGGGAATCAGTTCCTGCAAACAGGAAACAATGATTTCTGTTTTGGGATCGCCATTAATGCCCTTAACCACCAGCGATCAGCCCGACCGGGCAAGTCCGATGGTAACCCGTCTCAAACAAACGGCAACTATTGGTAAGCACCTTGTTGTCACAGGTATCAAACCGGCCATTACAAGTTTGCAGGCTGCTGTTGCACAAGCTTTTTTGCAGGAAAAAAACAACGGTCATGATTTTGAAAGTGTGCTGAGTAACGATGGAATGCTAAATGTACGCTTACGCAACCCCACGAGTGGAAAACCCTCCTCACTTATCAGCAACCATTCCTGGGGAACCGCCGTCGATTTTAAAATTATTGGCCACAGTTCACCAGGCAATACCGGCCATTCGATTCCCCGTTTTATCGCCATACTGATTCCTTTCCTGAATGCAGCAGGCTGGTTCTCTGGCATCGCTTTTCACGATGCCATGCATTTTGAGGTGGCGGATGAAACCATTAAACAATGGCAGCAAGACGGGAAATTTTCTATTTAAATTCATGGTATACCCTTAGATCCTTCCGCATTGGAATCATAATCGATACCGCATTGTGCATAGATATCCCTAATCTTCTGTTTGAATCGGCGTTCGCTTGCTCTGATCTCTCGGATTCCAGTAATTCTTCAGAATAATTCTTGCCGGAATTTTTCCCCTGTTTCCAGCCGTTCATCGTCTAGCAGGAAGCCCTTGATTATAAATTCTCCTAAAGTTTTGGTTGCCCAAATACGGAAATGGGTGGCTTCTTTGCTATTGACGCGATATCCTACGGTATGTATTGCCGGTATACAGTGCTAATTTTTGGCTATTGTTAGGATAGTCAGAGCGATAACTAAAATCTTTTTACACTAGCTCTCAAAAAAATAATTTATGACTGCATTTTGACTGCGTAAGTATTCCGTATTCTTATAATGTAAACACTATTCGTTTTTTATTTTCGACAGCCCCATTAAAAACCGTATCACCCCACGATTAGCCCAGTATTTCGTAAGAAATAAAGGGTCTAAGTAATTTTCTAACAATAAAATGCTATGCCATGAAAAAATTTACCAAGTTAGTCGGCTTATGTCTTGCCTCTTTTCTCCTCCTTTCAACTTTACCAAATCAGCTACATGCACAAAATTTTGCCAAGCGTATTATAGCGAGCAATGGCGACTCAGTTCCATTCCTTCAATACCTACCGGCAGGTCATAACCTGCCGGGCAATACCCGAAAATACCCTTTAATCATATTTCTTCATGGTGGCGGAGAAAGAAGCGATAATGCATCCATTACTGCCGGCAATCCAGTTTGGAATTTACAGGGTTCTGGAACGTCGGCCGGGGCTTTCAACGGTTTCGGTCCTTCCCGTCTCGCAAGGCTTGGTAATAAAATGAATTTTACCTGGAATGGGCAAGTAGATACCTTTATTGTTTTATCACCAATGTCCCGGCTAACGAAGCGTACAGCGCCAAATGCAGGCACTCAGATCACCGCATGGCCTTTGGAATACATTGACGGAATTATAAAATATGCTACAGACTCCCTGAAAGTGGACACCAATAGAATTTATTTGACAGGTCTTAGTTATGGCGGCGGAGGCACTTTTGAATATTTAAACAGCTCCTCTGTTAGTGTCCGAAAACTGGCCGCCGCCGCTCCTATCTGCGCCTGGCTTATTGGTCTCACCGCAAATGGCGAAAGTTATGTTTCCAATGCAAAACTGCCGTTATGGGCTTTCCACGCGATAAATGACTCCATAGCTACCTATACTGTTACACAAAATTCCATCAATGGACTCAATGCCCTTAACCCACAGGTAAAACCACTTTTCACGTTAATGCCGGACGGTAACCATTATATATGGCCCAGGGTGTATAACATCGACAGCCCGGCATACACTCATGGTTACGAGGGCATCATGAATATCTACGAATGGTTCCTGGGGCAGGATAAAAGTCTGCCCGTAAATATTCTGCCGATAGCTCATGCTGGTAATGACACCACCATCTATACAAGCCCAGGCACAGCAACCCTAAATGGCAGTACGTCCACTGATGACGTAACTATTGTCAGGTATGTATGGAAGAAAATTACGGGGGCGGCAGCAGACACTATTCAAACTCCACTTGGGGCCGCTAGTTCTACAACCGTTTCAGGGCTTAACGCAGCTGGCGATTATAAATATGAGTTGATTGTGGTCGATAACCGGTCGGCGATCGCCAGGGATACTGTGACAATCCATGTTGTTAACACCCACACCAATGGTAAAGCGGTAACCCTTTCGTCCTTAGGCAAGATAGCTACAGGAGACGTCACGCAACTCGATAATGCTTCCAAGTTTACCCTGGAGGCGCAGTTCAAATATGATGCGACCGTCAGTAACTACACTACTTTATTCCGCAAAAGTACTTCCCTTACCGACAGGATCATGCTTCATATCGGACCCAATAATAATTCCATGTATGTAATGGTG
>NZ_JBTLQH010000041.1:0-54422 GCF_054461575.1 Flavitalea flava | reverse complement strand
TGACCTGGATATTCTGTGGGGCTACCAGCAGCGACTCGTTCAGACGGAGGGTAGGAGAGATCTGCCTGGTATTATAGGGTCTTCCTCCGGATTTAATGGTCACTTCCTCTAATTGCTGACCGGATAATTGAAGGACGATATCGACCCTGATCGTTTTACCTTCTTCCACCGTAACGGTTTGAAGGGCGTTTGCATAACCTATCAGGGAAACTTCCAGTTGATAGGTTCCTGGTTTCATTCCATTAATTAGAAAACTTCCGTTTTCTTCTGTCAGAGTTGCCTTGGTGGTATTTTTAACGGTAACAGAAACGGAGGCGGCCGCCTTTCCGTCATTGGTGGTTACTTTACCCGATATATGTCCGTTCTTTTTATCTTTCTCTCCGATATGAGCAGAATCCCATCCGGTATGGATTGAAAACCATCCGGTATGGGCCGAAACCTGGAGGGAAGTAGCGGGCAGTAAAAAAAGCCAACTTAAAAGGCAAAAGGCGGATTTAGCCTGGTTGATCTTATGGTTCATACGTTTGTCTTTTTTGAAGATGCAAATCTGCGACCGGACAGCCGGATATAAATACCGGATCAGGAATTTGAGTTACGCAAACGGAAAAAATTATCTTTTGGCCTTCCGGTTCCGGCCCCACCAGCTATAGGGGAATAAGGCAATCTGATTACCTATTTTTTTACTTATCCCCAACTTCAGGTTTTCCACAATAGCGTTAGCAGCAGGAGTTGTTAATGGATTGATTATCAGAATATTTATTTCATTCACCGTTTTTACATATCAAGGAGTTCATTCTTAAATTTAAAAAGTTACCACCATAACTAAAATAATTAGTTAATAAAACTAAAATATTTAGTATTTTTGTTTTCACAAATGTGTTAACGAATGTGATTGCCAAATAGCACTACTGTGATCATGAATTAGTATTAGTGGGACTTAAAAAAGGAGAAACCGGGGGCAGGAAAAAGTAAAGTGAGTATGTGAAAAATGATATACCCGGAGGTGGAAAATGATGTACCCGTATGTGGAAAAGGACATACCCGGTGGGGGAAAAGGATAAATATGGATGTAGAAAAGGATGATCAGGGATTAAAAAAAGGAATAGTTGGGATTTTTTAAAGGAGTAATTGGCATGTTCCTCATTTTTTATTGGAATAAAAGTTTTCTTTGATTATTATGGCACACAGAGATCCACGTTATGACCTTATCAAGATTATGATTGTTCAGGGAAGTATTAAATCCTTTAATGACATTTTTAAGTATATTCCAAAAACTATCGTAGCCACAGATCTGGGTAAGAAGGTAGACCGGTTTACCGAACTGATGAATAGCGTAGAAGATTTTACACTTCATGAACTTTTTATCATAGCCAATTTTTGCCAGGTGGAGGAATCCGAAATGCTGAAACTTGCCCTTAATGAATATTTAATTAACAAAGAGAAAAAATCGAATCCCGAAATATAGTTCTGAATACCATAACCACAGCCGACCATCAGCCTTATCCTTATTTTTAAAATCCAAGTGTCCGGCTAAACCAACTGGAATCAGTAACTCAGACGAGGCCGTTTCTTTTAACAGGGAGACGACCTCGTTTTTTTATTACCTTTATTCCTGACTTGCGGTTCAAGTGCGGAGCAATTTAATTGGCCGACCTTAAAAATTGATGTAAGACTAATACATGATACTATTTACAAAGGAAATGCTGCGGTAAGACTGGGCAGCGGAAATGGCGAATTTGCGCAACGGATAAAAGTCGGACAATTGGCCCTCGTGCAAATCCTTGGATTCGGAATGTGTGGTGTATTTCCAATGCCCTGCATCCAAATGATTATATGGCCAGGTGGTATGCCCAGGGAATAGCAGCCTTATTAATTGAATAGGCTGTATATTTAACATATGATACCCGTCATAAAAATAAAAAGAGCTTACGAAAAGCCTGAAGATAGTGATGGTTTCCGCGTCCTGGTTGATCGCCTATGGCCGCGCGGCGTGGAAAAGGCTACCGCAGATTTTCAGGAATGGGTCAAAGATCTTGCTCCTACAACTGAATTAAGAAAATGGTTTGGGCACGATCCCGAAAAATGGTCGGCTTTTCAGCATAAATATAAAACAGAACTGGAAAAGAACGGCGAAGCAATCAATGGCTTCCTGGAAAATCATGAGGATAAACGCATTATTACCCTGGTATATGGGGCAAAGGATGAGCAGCACACCCATGCCCTGGTTTTAAAGGATTTTTTAGACAAACGTTTTCACAAGAAGTAGATAAAAAAAATCTGTGCCCTGCGCATAATTCAGGCTGCAGGAGAAAAATAAGAAACATGTCCAACATCAGTCTCATCATAGAAGAACGTCCTGCCGATATTGGTAATTTTATGGTCGGCCGTCTGTTGCCTTTTCGTGGCAAACGCATGGTAGGTCCGTTTATATTCATCGACCATATGGGGCCGGTTAGCATGGACGATCATCATAATATGGACATCGGGCCACATCCCCATATCGGCTTATCGACCCTTACCTATCTTTTAGAAGGAAATATTCTGCACAAGGATGCACTGGGAACCACCATAGAGATCAAGCCCGGAGAAGTAAACTGGATGACGGCTGGCAAAGGGATTGTCCATTCTGAAAGAACTCCGGACTATCTCCGTGGTCTGAACAAGGATTTGCACGGCCTGCAAATTTGGGTGGCCTTGCCAAAAGACAAGGAAGATATGGACCCTGGTTTTTTCCACGCCTCCAAAGAGGAGCTGCCCATCTGGACGGAAGATGGAGTGGAATACAAATTAATTGCCGGAGAAGCCCTGGGAAAAAAATCACCGGTTCCCGTATATAGTCCTTTATTCTTTTTGGAGATCAGATCAGAAACCCGGCAAACTCTCCGAGTAGGGAAGGGGCTTTTTGGAGAAACAGGCCTGTATATTCTCGCAGGAAGCATAGAGAGCGAAGGCAATACCTATGAACCGCGTCGTATCCTGGTAGCCAAAGATAGCTGTCTTTGTGATTTCATCATAAATGCCGGAACGACGATCTATATTTTCGGAGGAGAACCCTTTCCCGAATCCAGGCATATCTACTGGAATTTTGTAGCCAGCGATCTGGAACGGATAGAAAAGGCCAAGAACGATTGGAAAGAACAGAAGTTTCCCACTATCCCGGGAGAACACGGGTTCATCCCCCTTCCACCGGACAGCCCGCATGTAAAACAAACAAAATAGGCAGCCCAGGAGTTTCAGATCTATTGCTCAGCATACTTTTTGAAATTATCAAGGATAGACTGCCAGCCACCTCTCTGCATCTCTATGGGATTCTCGGATTCAGGATCGAAGGTTTCGGAAATCCCGGTTTTGCCTCCATCTTTCGTAAAGGTGATGTTTACTTTTCTACCATCTCCAAGCGTATAATCGATTTGGTTGTATAGGTCGACTCGGTCATAAACACCTCCAAAGTCAAAACCCATACTTCCGTCCCTGGCTTCCATACGAAAAAGGAATTTTCCTCCTGTGCGCAGGTCGTTCTCTGCCCTTGGGGTATGCCATTCGGGGATAGCAGAATTCCACTTAATAACGTGTTCGGGAGAATTAAAGAGGCTCCAGGTTTTTTCTACCGGTGCATTTACGGTGGTTTCAATGGTGATTCTTTCTTTTACTGGTGTGCTCATTTTGGTGTTTTTAAATGGTTATTTTTTATTTGTTGTTGATGGTACAAACTTAGGATGAATTTTCCGCAGCCATGATGGGTAAAAACGACAATCTGAAGGGTGATTTGCGACTATAATCTCATGGGGCTTGTCACAAGAAAGAAGTCTTATTTGTCTTACCTGATAAAATGAAAAAACAAAAGGCAATCTATTGGACGACCACAGGAATAGTATGTGCCGTCATGGTATATAGTGCGATCAACTTTAATCTTAAAGTTCCGTTGGGACCGGCGATGTACAAAACGGAAGGGCCTTTCGTCCATTTGAAATTACCTGACTATATGAGAATTGAACTTACGACCGCCAAAGTTTTGGGGATTTTTGCGTTATTGATACCAGCTATTCCGGCCAAAATAAAAGGATTCGCTTATGCTGGGTTTGCCATCGTCTTAATTTCTGCCAGTTTTGCCCATTTTTCGGTTGGAGATGGCTTCTTTTTTATAATCGATCCGCTGATTTTTTTGGGGTTTTTGACCGTTTCCTATGTCTATTATAATAGGCTGGTAGGGAAAGACAATTCATCCCCGACCGAAATTACTCCCTCCCCCCGGAATAAAAGGTTTTGACCGAAATGTATTTTATTCTCTGTATTCCGGTATCCGCTTAGCGTTTTCAATGGTTCCTTTCCTTTAGCGGCTGTAACCTGGTCAATGGTAGTGATCGTACAGCGGGCACAACGTTTTACGCCAAAAAAAGAGACGCCGGCAATTTGAAAATGTTCCATGGTATCTTCCTCATAAGGAGCCCCTCCGGTAAATACGATATTGGGTCGGAAGCGGTTCATGTGAAGTGGCGTGGAGAGCCTGCCGTTAAGCTCATCCAGCGATGACTGCCCGATCAACAGAAGGGGATAACCATCCGCAAAACTGGTGATTTCCTTATTATGGGCATACCTGTCGTCCACCAGACGATGACTCGATTCAGGCATATAGGCCAATCTGCAGTTGAATGAGAGCATATCTGAGAACCATTCATCAGCCTTTCTATTCACCCATTGCGCCTGGCAGGAGTCATCCCAGACATTTACGATGCAGGTGTCTGACTGTTGAGCTTCTTCTCCGGAGTTTTCATCAGAATTGCTGTTTTCCCCCGGCGCCCCGAAAGGGATCAGTAACGGGGTATGCGTCTTGTTTTTATGCAGTACGGTCAGCCCCTTATCAGTTATACTCACCTGTAAAAGAGCCATTTCGGGAAGTTCACGCTGCGAAAGAAAACGGTTGTTTTCATCCACCAGCATCCATCTGCGGTCATGTTTAAATCCGCGGTCAGTAAGCGAAGCCTGCCGGACGGATATTCCCCCAAGGGATTTGATGGGGTACACATATAATTCACTAATGAAACGCATAAGGGCAATGTATTGAAATTTATACTAACGTGATACTTCCTGTGCTGGTAAAATTACTATCTTTAACAAATACCCCTTGCCATGAAGTCCCTTATTTTCAGCCTTGCCCTACTATTTTGCGGTTGCACTTTGTACAGTCAAACATGGACAGAGCTCAATCCGCCTGACAATCTGCTTAATAATACCATCTTTTCCACGATCGCCGGTAAAACCGGTCAGGTCTATGCTGCAGGACTTTTTACCAATAAAAATTCAAACAATATTGTGGCCACTCTTATCAATGGGGCCTGGAAAGAGCTGGGAGCGGGAGGAGGGGCGCTGAATGCCGGAAATTCCCTCTACACCCTTGCCCTGGATTCAATGGGTAATTTATATGCCGGCGGGGCCTTTACTAATGCATCGGGTAATTATTATGTAGCGAAATGGGACGGAAGCACCTGGTCGGAACTGGGCACAGGTGCTGCGGGTCTGCAAGCGACCGGTCAGCTCTTTTCCCTGGCTACGGACAAGCTGGGTAATGTCTATGCGGGCGGGGAACTAAGCGACGGATCTGGTAAATATTATATCTCCAAATGGGACGGGCATTCCTGGACCCAGTTAGGCACCGGAACACATGCACTCAATGCCAATGGCCTGATCTATTCCATTCTGCCCGATCCATCGGGGAATATCTATGTGACCGGCCATTTTACCGATGCCAACGGCCGGTATTATGTGGCGAAATGGAACGGAAGCGACTGGAGTATCGTGGGTAATGGAGCAGGCGCATTAAACGCCAATAGTTATATCAATACCCTGACCATCGATGCGGCAGGAAATATTTTCGCTGCCGGTGATTTCACCGATCCATCAGGCCAGCAGTATGTGGCCAAATGGGATGGCAGCGCCTGGACTCCGGTAGGCACAGGAAGTTCCGCGCTAAAAGCGAACGCTACGATCAATTCGATCATCATCGATGCAGCGGGCCGGCTAAATGCGGGCGGGCGATTCACCAATGCCAGCGGAAGCTATTACCTTGCACAGTGGTCGGGGTCCGGATGGTCCGAAGTAACGGGTACTTCACCCCTGTGGCCGGTGAATAATTATATTACTTCTCTTTCACCGGATCCGGCTGGAAATATTTATGCAGCCGGCGATTTTACAGATATCAATGGAGATCATTATGTGGCTGAACTTTCCGGTTCCGGTTGGTCCGAACCGGGTCTTGGTGGAACCAAATTCCCCCTTCAGGCCAACCCCATGCAGGCCGTAACCGTTGATACCGCAGGGCATGTCTTTGTCGTACTGGGAGATAAAGATGCCGGAGGAAACCCCATTGTGGAACATTGGGATGGCCTTTCCTGGAAACCATTATCTAACACTATACCGGGGGGCTATGCGTATATCTCCGGGCTGGCGGCGGATAGTTCCGGTAATGTCTATGCCTTTGGAACTTTCGTTGCGGCGGACGGAGTTGCCAAATGGAATGGCAGCGGCTGGACCATGCTGCCTTCTTCCGCAGGACAACTGACGATCAACTCCATCAATCATATCGCTACCGATAAAAAAGGGAATGTCTATATATCCGGTTCCTTCACACAGAACGGTAATTACCTGAATATGGCGAAATGGGATGGAGCGGTTTGGCAGGCCTTTGCATCTGCCGAAGTTTATTATTTTATCGTTGATACAACAGGCACCATTTATGCGGCAAATTACGACTTCACCAATAGCGGATACAATGTATTGAAGATCACTGGAAATACAGTGACCAGAATCGGTGGAACAGGGCCGCATCAAATGAATGCCAATACGTGGGTTCAGGCTATGGTACTGGATACTGCCGGAAATTTATACGCCGGAGGCGGCTTTGCAGACAATAATGGGCATGCCTATGTAGCCAAATGGGATGGAAATTCCTGGAATGAACTGGGAACAGGAGCTGGTGCGCTTGGAGCAGATGGTTCCATTACAGGTCTTGTTTTTGACAATGCCGGTAACCTTTATTCATCCGGAAGTCTGATGCAAAATTCGGCGACCTATCTGGGCAAATGGGATGGCCAGGCCTGGTCCGCTATCAGTACAGGGCCGATGTTCTGGCATCAGAACACGATTGGTTATCTTAACCGTGACGCCAGGGGGATTATTTACGCAGGAGGGCAATTCAAAGGTTCCAGGGACATCGGCAATTATATCTATACGTACGGGTCCGTTACACCACCCGTAGTTTGCGATGGTAAGGCCTCCGTAAAACTCACGGCCAATCCAACCACCGTCACGCCGCAAAGCGGGCCTGTAGAAGTATCGGCCAGTCTTATTTCCGGCGCGGGTGTAAATATCAGGTATGTTTTCTCAAAAGACAGGAATTTTGATACGCCGATTCAGACCCCCTCCTCAGACAGCGTTATCACCATCCTTATAAGCGACCTTACTGCCGGTACCAATATCATTTATGTAAAAATGCAAATCACCGATCCCTGCGCCAATTTCTTAACGGCAACCGACAGCGTTACCATTATTAAAAATGCCGTTACGGCGGTCACGGATATCGATTTCCCCAATACAGCTATTGTAGCCTTTCCCAATCCGATCGGCCAGTTTATTTTTGTCACCGGTTTGAGCTCCTCAAAATCATACGCGCTTACCCTGCATAATAATCTGGGGATGGCGGTCCGGACACTACAGATCAAGGGCCAGACCAGGGCCTCTTTACCATCCTTTGACCTGTCTTCCGGCATTTATTGGCTGGAAATTTATGACAATACCCGTAAAAGAAGGATCGGCCAGGTCACTCTTCTGAAGAAAACTCAATAGGATCAATAGACTATACTTTACCATTGACCGTTGTTCCGTAGCATTTGCCTAATGATCTATACCTTTACGGCTGAGAAAGTACCTTTATGAAAGGACAAAAGAATAGATGGAAAGGCTTTTTACTCGCTATCGGAGCGGCTACTCTTTGGGGTATATCCGGGGCATTCGGACAGTTTTTATTCGAACACAGGGGGATCAATACGGAATGGCTGGTTAGCGTAAGGCTCCTGATCTCGGGTCTTATCTTATTAACCATCGCCGGAGCGCGGAAAGACCAGGCAGTGAATAGTATATGGAAGGTCAGAAAGGATGCCATTCAACTCTTTTTGTTCAGTATACTGGGTATGCTTGCAGTCCAATATACCTTTTTTGCCGCTATCAAACATTCCAATGCGGCTACGGCAACCGTCCTGCAATATTCCGGACCTGTGTTGATCGCCCTGTATCTGGCCATCCATAATCGAAGATTTCCTGTACCACTTGAATCCCTGGCCATTATCCTTGCGGTTGCAGGGACTTTTCTGCTGGTGACGCATGGAAGTTTCAATAGTCTTTCCATTTCCGGATTGGCGCTGTTCTGGGGCCTTTCTTCTGCCGTGGCCATGGCTTATTACAGCATCCAGCCCGGTCGCCTCTTAAAAAAATACCCTTCGACCGTCATCCTGGGATGGGCCATGGTAATAGGCGGAATGGCCTTAAGTTTTACACATGCTCCTTGGAAAACAGATGGCGAGTGGGATCTTTATACTTTTTTGTTCCTGGCTTTTATCATCCTGCTGGGCAGCTTCGTTGCCTTCTACTTCTATTTAACCGCCATTAAACTGATCGGACCCCAGGTTACAAGCCTGCTGGCCTCCGCAGAACCTCTGTCGGCAGCCATCATAGCTGTCGTCTGGCTGAAAGTGCCTTTTAGCAATATGGATTGGCTTGGCAGTTTGTTTATTTTGTCCGCGATATTTTTATTGACACAGAGGCAGAAACCAAAGGTTGCTGCAGTTTAGCTAACCTATGTTTGCTTTTTTTGCGCCGTTGACAATTTGGTATATTCGTAATGCAGGAAATGGACCAAATGGAGGAAAGGCACAAACCATCACCTTATGCAGTTTATTACGACAATTTTGCGAACGGTTATTTTACTGGGTGCTGTGCAGGGAGTTATTATCGCTATTCTGTTGTTTTTTTCAAAAAAAAGCAGAAGGTCTAACAGGCTGTTGGGGATATTGCTTTTTCTCATCGCCATCGCCAGTCTGAAACTCTACGGCACACAGACAGGTTTGGCCGATACTTTCCTGTTTCGGATAATAGATGCTTTTTTCCCCATGATCATTATTATGCCTGTTGGCCCCCTCCTCTATTTTTATGTAAAGTCATTTCTTATCCCGGATTTTCGTCTCACCCGAAAGGACCGTTTCCATTTTTACCCCGTAATCATCGACCTTGTCCCTCAATTAACGGCGATAGTATTTATAATTGGAGTAGTCGCCCATATTTTCCCAAATCATCCTCAACCATGGGGACTATTCATCGATACCTATAATGTCTATTCTGATATTCCCCGCTGGATTTCCATCAGTGGTTACCTGTGGATGGCTGCCAGGGAGATAAAGAATCAACCCTTAACAGGCGATGACCCGGGAGGGCAAAAGACCGATTCCCGTAAATGGCTGCGCCAATTTATTCGTATGTTCCTGATTTTTCAGGGAATATGGCTGATCTATCTCATTCCTTATGTCATTCCGAAGTATACCGACATTCTCTTAACTCGTTTCGATTGGTACCCGGTATATGTGCCTTTGGCCATTCTGATATATTGGCTGGGATTGCGTGGCTATATCGTATCGCAACGGGAAATTCCTTTTAAAAAAAATACCGGGAACCAACCCGTCCTGCCTGCATCCGATCTGGAACGACTTGTCGTTTTGTTAAAAACGGCGATGGAAACCGACAGGCTTTACCTGGATCCTGCCCTTACAGTAGCCTCTCTGGCTGCTCACACCGGCGCAACCCCAAAGACCCTCTCAGCTGTTCTCAACCAACACCTGAACAAAAGTTTTAATGAGTTCATTAATGAATACCGGGTGCAGGCCATCAAAGAACGATTGCTGCTAGGCGAAACAAAGGAGCTGACCATTGCCGGCCTGGCCTATGAATGCGGTTTTAATTCCCTGCCTACTTTTCAGCGGGCCTTTAAGACTATAATCGGTCAGACGCCAAAAGAATTCCTGTCGAAAAATACCTGAAAAGATACTGCTCAAATCCGGATTTGAATAGGCATTGGTAGCGACTCCACGTTACTTTGTCTCAAAAAAAAAGATGAAGAAATATTTCCGGCTTGCGCACCTTTCCCCGAATTTCCTGGTTCTGTTCCTGGTTCTTTTCCAGATTCTTGCTTCCTTTTCCCGCTTGTCCGCCCAGGACAAAACAAATATTCCTGCTAAAGATACCCTTGATCCACTGACCGGGCTCTACCATATGACGATAGATACCACCCAGGCATTCCGGATCAAAAAAGAAAAGGACCAGTTAATCCTGGAAGTAGCAGGTCAGGGTCAAACAGAACTGTTACCCCTGGGCACTGATCAGTTCAGACCTAAGGTCGTTGCTCCGCCAGCTACGTTGACCTTTATCAGGGATAGCCTGAAGGAAGTAAACCGGTTTACCTGGTACCAGGACCATACCGGCCAGCAGACGAAATTCATCAGGAAAAATCCTGTCAATAAACAGGACAGACTTTCCCATTCTGCCGGATGGGCGGGGTTGTATAAAATGACGCAATCCCCTTACCGGTCGATAACGATAGAAGATGAGGAGGGCCGGCTGTCTGCTCAGATCGATGCCGGAGCGAAAATGGAATTATCGCTGCTGTCCGGCGACGAGTTAGTCTTTAAAAAAGACGGCTATACCATTTGGTTTGTTTTCAAAAGGGATAAACAGGGATTAATCCGGCAATTAATTACCCGCGAAAGCGGCCTGGTGAATTTTACCCGGGTCAGGGAAACCGGGGAGAAAGAAAGTTCGCCGGACTTTAGGGCAAAAAGACAACAATTTACCTATGCAGATTCCCTGCGGGGAATGTTGACTTCATTACGGACCTGTTATGACGTTTTGTACTATGGGTTGGATATTAAGGTAATGCCGGAGACAAAATCCATACAGGGAAGCGTTACGATCCGGTTCCGTGCCGTGGCGTCTTTCGATAAACTACAAGTGGATCTGTATGCCAATATGGCTATCGAAAAAATTGTCTTTCATGACAGACTATTGCCCTTTACCCGGCAGTATAATGCCATATTTATTCAGTTTCCCGGTCTGGTGGAAACCGGAAAGGAAGAATCGATTACGATTACCTATTCCGGAAAACCGCAAACCCCTGACATTACCACCTTGAAGGGAGGTTTTATTTGGTTCTATGACCGCAATGGCAATCCCTGGATCGAGTCCGTATGTCAGGGCTCGGGGGCAAGTCTCTGGTGGCCCTGCAAAGATCATCTTTCCGACAAACCGGATAGTATGGATATAAGCATCACCGTTCCCCCCGGTCTTACGGATATCTCCAACGGCAGACTGCGGAAGGTGACCAGGCTTGCGGATAGTTCCACCCGCTTCGACTGGCATGTCAGTTACCCTATTAACAATTATAATGTGGTTGTCAACATTGGAAAATATGCTCACCTCACCGATCTATATAGCCGCGGCAAAAATGATACACTTACACTGGACTATTATTGTATGCCCTATAATCTGGACAAGGCAAAAAAGATCTATGCCCGGGTGAAACCGCTGCTATCTCTATATGAGCAAGATTTTGGCAACTACCCTTTTGAACGGGATGGATTTACCTTAATGGAATCTCTCTATCCCATGGAGCACCAGGGGGCAGTGAGCATCGGACCCGTCAACAATCCGGTAAACAGTAATAAAACTGATTTACAGGATCTGATCCGTACTGCCTGGCATGAGACGGCACATGAATGGTGGGGTAACAGCGTCACCTGTAAAGATATGGCGGACTTTTGGATCCATGAGGCGTTTGCTACCTACGGCGAAGTGCTGGCTTATGAAAGATTGTCCGGGAAAGCCGCAGCCATGGCCTATCTCGGAAATCAGCATCCGGAAAATACCGAACCCATAATCGGTACCTATAACGTAAACGATTTTCATTTGGGGGATATGTATCCTAAAGGCTGCCTGATGCTGCATACCTTAAGAAGCATCCTGGATAAGGATACTTTATGGTTTGGGGTCCTCCGTGGCATACAGGATAGTTTCAGGTACAAGACGGTGACGACCGAAGATATAACCGGTTATATTAACCAGGCCACACGCAAAGACTTTACTGCTTTTTTCGATCAGTATCTCCGTCACGGGGCCATTCCCGAATTGTCCATCAACCTGAAACAGGAAGACGGCATCCTGGTCGTCCGCTACAAATGGATCGTGGATGTCCCTGGATTTAACATGCGAATAAAGGCAACCACTGTAAAAAACGAATGGGCATTTATATATCCGACAACCGATTGGCAGACTATCAGCCTGCCGGGAATGCAAGAAGAAGACTTTAAAGTGGATACAGATAATTTTTATATTAAGGTTAAGAAGGAATAGCGGATGTGTTCAACGGCAAAATCTGTTAAATTCATTGTGCGTAAAAAAAAGAAGACATAGACTAGTTCCATTTAAACACTTGCGTGTTTCTATTGGGTATGAACAATTATATCGATGATGTTAAAAGAATTTTGGACCATGCAAGAAAGAATGCCTATGCTGCTGTTAACACTGCTATGGTCGATGCCTATTGGCAAATAGGGAAACGGATCGTGGAACAGGAGCAGCATGGTGAAAATAGGGCAGCCTATGGAGAAGGTATTTTAAAGGAACTTTCAAAGGCCTTGACTACCGAATTCGGGAAGGGGTTTTCTTATGCGAGTTTGTATAATTTCCGGCAGTTTTACCTGATTTACCCCATGAATGAGATTTTCTACACACTGTGTAGAAAATTGGCTTGGAGTCATAATCGGTTGATAATGAGGGTTGAAGGAGGTGACGCCCGACAATATTATCTGAAAGAGGCGGCGGAGCAAAATTGGAGTGTACGGACCTTGGAACGGAATATATCTACCTTTTACTATCAACGGTTATTGTCCTCACAATCCTCTTTAGCCTCTCAGGCTAAGCAGGAAACTTTGCAGCAGACGGTGGCGTTGGATAAATCCAATCCTCAGGGTTTTATTAAAGATCCGTTTGTCTTCGAGTTTTTGAATCTGCCTCAACCTGTTTCGGCGACTGAAATAGAAATTGAATCAGCATTAATAGAAAATCTTCAACAATTTTTACTGGAACTGGGAAAAGGTTTTTCTTTTGTCGGACGGCAGTTTAGAATAAGTACGGAGACCGATCATTTTTTTATTGACCTTGTTTTTTACAACTATCTTCTTAAATGTTTTGTGCTGATCGATCTGAAGACAGGAAAGCTAAGTCATCAGGATATCGGTCAAATGGATATGTACCGGCGCATGTTTGACGATTTGAAAAAAACGGAAAGCGACAGCCCGACCATAGGTATCATACTGTGTACTGAGAAAAGTGAGACTATTGTAAAATATTCGGTTATAAATGACAACCAGAATGTATTTGCTACCAAGTACATGCATTATTTGCCAACGGAAGCCGAACTTATCGAGGAAATTGAAAGGGAGAAAAGAAATCTACATTTTTTTAAGGAAGAAAGAAGGAATAAAAGGAATTGAACCGGATGATTAATATATTGTAGTGCCAGACATATTCTGTTAAATATGAATGGTATTAAAAATATATTTTATGCGAGGTGTTAGGTTTCAGTTGATCGTTCTCAGCCTTTTTGCAGGGCTGGTTTCTTTAAGCAAATGCGGTTTTGCACAGGAAGTCTATCCTTTTAAAAAAGGCCTGATAGCCGTTACCGAACCACGCTATGGCCGGGAAGCTTTATACAAGGATCCGCTTGCCTGGCAGCTTTACAAGGATTCTTTAAAAACACCGGTTGACGGAGGTTTATTTGGTTTGAATGCCGTAGGAAAACCTATTCTTTGGAAAGAGTTGGACGCCGATAGCCTGAACAGGTTTCGCAGACGGGGAGCCGGTTTTGGGGCTGAGGGCAGTTACCTTTATCTTTCTTATTTCTCCGACAAGGCAAGACCTGCATTGTTACATATACTGGGCGATGGAGGATTATTCTTCAACGGCGTGCCGCATGCCGGTGATCCTTATAGTTCCGGCTGGTTATATATTCCCGTCAGCCTAAAAAAGGGGCTAAATGAATTGTATATCCGTGTTGGCGGCCAGGTTACGGCCAGCCTGATCTTTGGGAATAAGGACGTGCAGTTAAATTGTGAAGATCCTACCATTCCTGTTATCGAAACAGGAGCCGCCGGAAACGATTCTCTGCAAGGAGCCGTGGTCGTGGTCAATACTTCATCGAAGTCATTAAAAAACTACAGGATCAGTGCTCTTGTGGAGGGAAAGACCCTGGTAACAGCCATCCCGGTTGTGTTGCCTATGAGTACCCGTAAGGTCAGCTTTATATTTAACGGCTCGGGGATACGCAGCAAGGGGCGTTTCGATTGTTTGCTCTCTTTAATGGATCCTGATAAAACTTTGGATGAAAAAAAACTGAGCCTCGAGGCGGCGGGCACCGGGGAATCCTACAGCGTGACCTTCAAAAGCGGGATAGATGGCAGTCTTCAGTATTATGCGGTGACCCCACAAGCCCAAGCCCCGGGGACCAACGGTGAAGCCGTCAGGATCATGAATCCTGGTACAGAAGCGGCTCCTCCCGGGACTGTTTTTGCGGCGGGAACTGCTCCAGGCAATAAAATACCAGACAATAAAATAATGGTGTCCGGGAAATCACCGGCTGCTCAGGGAGCATCGCTGTTCTTATCTGTACATGGAGCAGGAGTGGAAGCAATTGGCCAGGCCCGGGCATACCATAGCAAGGATTGGGGTACCCTGGTAGCGGCAACAAACCGCCGGCCCCGGGGTTTTAACTGGGAGGATTGGGGACGGCTGGATGCCCTCGAAGTATTGGCGCTGGCGGAAAAAAGGTTCGCACCCGATCCGCAACGCATTTATCTGACGGGACATTCCATGGGTGGGCATGGCACCTGGTTCCTGGGCGCTGCTTACCCGGAGAAATGGGCCGCGATTGGTGCCTGTTCCGGTTATCCGACCCTAAAAGATTACGGTTCGCATGATGGTGTCGTTCCTGACAGCAGTCAATCGCCGATAGAACAGATCCTGCTCCGTGCAAGCAACCAGAGCGATGTGATCAAACTGGCGACCAACTATAAGCCCCTGGGAGTTTATGTTCTTCATGGGGACTCTGATAAAGTAGTGCCGGTAAAATATGCCAGGCAGATGCGAAAGGTTTTGGCAGAATTTCATACCGATTTGAGTTATCATGAGGTTCCCGGTGCAGAACATTGGTACGGCAACCAGAGCGTCGATTGGGATCCTTTATTCGATTTTTTCAAATGGCATACCCGCAAACCCGACAGCCTGGTGACTCACATCGACTTTATGACAGCCAGCCCGGGAATCTCCGCTTCCTATTATTGGGCCTCCATTCAGCAGCAGGTACATCCCCTGGTTTATAGCCGTATGCAGTTGACAAGGGACTTAAAAATGCGAAAGATCACGGGCAATACGGAAAATATCCGGCTGCTCAGACTGTCCCTGGCTGATTTCGGCCCCGGAACTATAATAAAGATCGGGTTGGATGACCTCAGCCAGTTGGCGTATACGACGGTGAGCGCAGAAGATAGCCTCTTCCTTTTGCGGGAGCAGGATGCCTGGAAAATAGTGAAGAGGCCTGAAGCGGATCAAAAAGGGCCCCAACGCTACGGGACACTTAAAGATGCTTTTACCAACCATATGGTCTTTGTATATGGTACAATAGGTAACGAAAAAGAGAATCAATGGAGTCTCAATAAAGCCCGTTATGATGCGGAGACCTGGTATTACCGCGGTAATGGAGCCGTTGATATCATCTCCGATAAGGAATACTCCCAAACTGCCTATCCGGGCAGGAATGTTATTTTGTATGGGAATGCCAGCACCAATGCCTCCTGGAAACTGTTATTGCCAACCTGCCCAATACAAGTGGAAAGAAATAAGGTACGGGCTGGAGACCGGGTATGGGAAGGAGATAGTCTGGGTGTTTATTTTGTATGGCCGCTCCGCAATTCCCCGATCGGTTCTGTAGCCGTTATCGGAGGCAGTGGGCTGAAAGGTATGGAGGCCGCCAATGCCAACCAGTATTTTGCCGGTGCAAGCGGATTCCCGGATTTTATGGTATTCGGCTTAGACATGCTGCAGACCGGGGAAAGGGGAGGCGGTCTGAAAATCGCCGGATTTTTTGACAATGATTGGAAATTGACAAAGGCAGAGATGGAAGAGAATTAAGGTTTTCGCCGGCAGCAAACCGCTTCCTTCAAACGACAAAAGTTTCCAGGATTGTCCTTGCATATCCAATCATTTCTTCTGCCGGAATGGTCGCACCGTCTTCCAGCCATTTGAACAACATGGCGACAATGCCGGCAGCGGCCGCTGCTGCCTTGTAACGAAGGATCTTTTGCGCTTTCCTGTCTTTCATCGTATTCCCTTTGTAGTGCTCATGGATCTTAGCGGCGCAAACTTCCGCGAAGTGGTTGCAGATAATGTCCATGCCCCTGCTACCTCTGAGAGCTTTGACAACGGGAAAATATTCTTTCGTATGATGAAATAAGTAAGAAAGATTGATCCCCATCGGATATTGTTTATCATCACCTGTCGGGGTATGAATGAGCTCATTCTGAAAATGAATATTGCCTACGAGCAGTTGTTCTTTACTTTCATAATGCGCATAAAACGTGCTGCGGCCGATATTTGCCCTGTCAATGATTTCCTGGATCGTTATGGCGTCGAATCCTTTTTCGGCGATTAGTTCGGCCAGTGCTGCCGCCAGGGCCTTTTTTGTTTTTTGTGTCCTTCGGTCATCCTGTAAAACAGGGAGAGACTTTTTTTCAGCCATTTCAAGACTTTTAGAAGTTTTTGTTCAGTATCGGATACAACCGGCTTTTTGTGCCTTGTTAATAAGCAGGCAAAATCTTTATTTTGTAAAACTAAACATTTGTTCAGTATCTAACTATTGTTTTATGGAGACGTTTACCCTTTTAAAAATTGGATTAATAGTGCATCTTATTGGCATAACGACCATGGTAGGATTAACGGTGGCAAACTTTTTAGCCTTGCAGCAACTCTGGAAATACCTGCTGCACGAACAGGATAAGGCTATGCTGATCCTAAAAGCCATTTCCCGTTTCCCCGTGTTTCAGATGATTGGAGGGATGTTTGTCGTCCTGGGCGGGATCACTATGATGTTGGCCTTACATGGCGTGTTCATGCATCAGACCTGGTTCAAAGTTAAGATGGTATTGTTGGTGCTGATCATCCTGAACGCCATCTTTATGGCCAGGCCGGCCGGAAAGAAATTGGGGGTGCTTCTGACTGTAAATTCGACGATTGCCGATACGACGGAGCCTGGGATTGTGGCTGTGAAAAAACGCCTTACCTTTTTTCACCTGCTACAGCTTCTCCTGTTCTTTATTATTTTTATCCTGAGTGTTTTTCAATTTACTTCCTGACAACACTAGCATATATTTCCTCGAACGGCTTCCCTTTGTGTTGTTGTAACATAGGACCGAACTTTGTCTCTATATTTTTCAGGAGCTGGATACATAATTTTTTATCATCTGTATCCATATCGATCAACATCATTTTCGCCAATAAGGCTATCCGGCCTTTACAGGTAGTGATTACCTTCTCGCCCTTAGCCGTTATTTTTAATCGTTTGGATCGTTTGTCTTCCGTATCATCGTGTTCGGTTAAATACTTTTGCGTTCTCAACCTGTTTAATATCCCGGTTCCGGTAGAAATTTCATGCAAACAAGCATGGATCACCTCCGACTTTTTGGGGTTCTTTAAAATATAAACCGTATTTAACATGCTAAACTCTTCCATACTGCCGATGCCACTTCCTTCCAGGGCAGCGTTCGCATAAACAGCATGCAGACTCATAATTCTTCCCATAGTGCGCATTAACAGGGAGTCCTCATTGGCTGGCACCAAGGCTTGATTTACTGCCGGTCCATCCTTCCCGGCTTTATTATGGATCAGGTGATAGCGGCAAAAATCGTCCATACTCCCATCCGGATGCTTTTCTTCAAATTTCCCCCATTCGTTCACTAACGCAATTGTCTTATTCATAATCAATTAATTCTGTTTGGTTGCAAATTTATAAAAAATACTACCAATACGTACTAATTAATACGTAAACGTATTATATTTGTATAATAAACAACGTAAAAGTATTAAATAGCTTCACCATAAAATACGCTTAAAAATGGAAAACATGGAATCAACGAAAAACAAAACCATCATTCGTAATCTGTACGAAAACAGCCTTAATCCCAGAAGGATGGATCTGCTTAATGATGTAATAGCTGATGGCTACACGGGTATCCGCGGAGAAAAAGGCGTGGCGGGCTTTACAGAAACTGTCGGGAGCATTATTGCCGGTTTTCCGGATATAAAATGGACTATCGAGGATTTGATCGCGGAAGGAGATAAGGTGACGGTGAGATGGTCATGGAAAGGAACACATGTGAATGCATTCAGGGGTATTCCTCCCAGCCACAAACAGGTTGTCGATAATGCAATTGCTATTTACCAGATTAAAGACGGGAAAATAATTCAGGCCTGGATTCAGAGCGACCGACTGGCGTTTTTGACCCAGATAGGGGTTATTCCCCAGGATCTGATTCCTTCTCCACCCTCCACTAAACAATAATAAAACTAATATCATGGAAACACCATTAACGAAAGAAAGCTTTCAAATATCTGCCATTGGCCCTGCGTCTGAAATTAGCTATAAAAGCGCATTTAAGTGGTCCATTGCCACTTTAGTCAGCTTTATTGCTCTGTTCCTATCCTTTCCACTGATGCATAAATTTCCAAACGTACTTTATCTAAGTACTGTTATAGCTGTTATATTTCATTTTACCTTATTACCATTGATTGCAGCTATGCCCGCACCTGCCTGGGCAAAAATGGGCGGATTTACCTGGGTGTTTGTCGATATCATCCTTGCAGTAGCAAGCGTAAATGGTGTCTCCAATGAAATCCTGGAGCCTATGCGGGGGGGTGTTCATGTTGCATTAATCGTTTGGCCTTTTGGCATCGCCATTATAAATAAAGGCTTTATCCGTTGGGTATCGATAGTCTTCGCTTTGAGCATCGGGATCGTTCCGTTATTTGGTAAGCTGCTTCCCCCAACGGCAAGATTCATCGCCATACCTTTTATCCTGACCTGGTTTATCGCCATTATCCTGGAGTTCAGGAAATTAAAACGGATTTATTCCTGAGGCGGGGAATTTTTAGACAATCGTTTGCGCAAGCCGAACTACGGTTTTTAAGAATAATTCTCTTAATTTAAGCCTTTCAATCTCATTAAAGTTTTGGAGATCCCGGTTAAAAGTGATTCCAATTAAAAGTGATCCGAGTTAATAGTAATCCCGGTTAATTGTGATCCCGGTTAATAGTGATCCCAGATAAAATGTAAAAAATGAAAAAGGCTTTTATTCTGATTTTCTTTATTCTTTGTGCCGGTTACTCTTTTGGTCAGACGAAAAAGGACATATCCTTTGTAATAGGGCAGGAATCCTTCTTATTGAATAATAAACCATTTGTTATTCGCTGCGGAGAAATGCATTTTGCCCGGATACCCAGAGAGTACTGGGCCCATCGGTTAAAAATGGCGAAGGCAATGGGACTTAATACGGTTTGTGCTTATTTATTCTGGAATTATCATGAACTCAGCCCCGGGAAATTCAGTTGGGAAGGCATGGCTGATGCGGCCGAATTTTGCCGCCTTGCCCACCGGGAGGGATTGTTTGTGATCCTGCGTCCCGGTCCTTATTCCTGCGCCGAGTGGGAGTTCGGCGGTTTCCCCTGGTGGCTGCTCAAAAAGAAAGATATCCGGCTTCGTACGCAGGATGCGTATTACCTTGAACGTTGCCGTATCTATTTAAACGAGGTGGGAAGGGTATTAGCGCCATTGCAGATCTCTCACGGAGGTCCGATCATCATGACCCAGGTTGAAAATGAATATGGATCCTATGGCGGAGATCGGGAATATATCGGCAAAATCCGGGATGACCTGAAAGAAGCAGGATTTACCGTTCCTTTATTCACCTGTGACGGACCTTCCCAATTGAAAAATGATGTTCGGGATGATATTTTCAGCGTTGTAAATTTCGGGAATAATCCGGAAGCGAATTTCAAGGCTTTACGGGAAATAAGAAATACCGGCCCCTTAATGTGCGGTGAATATTATCCGGGCTGGTTTGATTCATGGGGCGCGAAGCATCATACCGGTTCGGTCGATAACGTGATCAAAGAGATCGGATACATGCTGGACCATCAGGAATCCTTTAGCATTTATATGGCACACGGCGGAACCAGTTTTGGATTATCCTCCGGCGCCAACAGCCCTCCCTTTCTGCCACAGACATCCAGCTATGATTATGATGCTCCGATCAGTGAAGCCGGTTGGGCCACCGATAAATTTACTGCCCTACGTACCTTATTCTCCACCCATTTGCAGGAAGGAGAATCATTGCCATCCGTACCGGCATCCAATCCGGTAATAAAAATTCCCACCTTTACGACTACAGAAATAGCTCCGCTTTTTTCCAATCTGCCCGTACCTGTGCAGGACAATCAAGTTCGGAATATGGAGCAGTACGATCAGGGATACGGGTGTATTCTCTACCGCACCACCTTGCAAGCCGGCGGGGCTTCTATGCTGACCCTGCCGGAAGTCCATGATTTTGCCCTGATCTTCATCGATGGTAAAAAAATCGCTACCCTTGACCGGAGAAGGAATGAGAACAGTTGTAAAATACCTGCCGTAAAAACAGGCGCGGTCCTGGATATCCTGGTAGAAGCTATGGGACGGGTTAATTATGGAGGGGCTCTTCATGACCGCAAAGGGATTGATGGCAAGGTGCTGATCAGCGGATCAAATGATAAGACAAGAGAGTTGAACAATTGGAAAATCTATCCGATTCCATTACAAAACGAGGGAATTCCTGCCGGGTTGAAATTTCATGCTGGCCAGACCGCTATGCCTGCCTTTCATAAGGGTTCGTTTAGTATAAAAGATACGGGAGATAGCTTCCTGGATATGCGCAACTGGGGCAAAGGATTGGTGTGGATCAACGGCCATTGCCTGGGGCGGTTCTGGAATATCGGGCCGACACAAACCATGTATGTGCCGGGGCCCTGGCTCAAAACCGGAAAAAATGAACTGATCATCCTGGATTATACCGGCCCATCGGGAAATGAATTATCCGGTTTGGATTCTCCCATACTGGGTCAGGTAAAAGAAAACGCGGTTGCCAGTAAACACCGTAAACCAGGGCAAACGCTTCAGCTAACCGGTACAACTCCTGTTTATCAGGGCAGTTTTAACCCGGGAATCGAATGGCAGACGGCGCGTTTCAATGCGGTCTCCGGCCGCTATTTTTGCCTGGAGGCTTTGAATGGGCAACGGGCAGGAGACCCTTTTACTACGGTGGCAGAGTTGTATTTGCTGGATGCCAAAGGAAAAGAGATCCCCCGTAATAAATGGAAGGTGGTGTATGCGGACAGCGAAGAGACGGCAGGCGACGACGGGAAAGCCGACAATATATTTGATTTGCAAAACACTTCCGTCTGGCATACACAGTGGCAGGACAGTACGCCTTCGCACCCGCACCAGGTAGTGATCGATTTGGGTGCAGTTAAGGAGATTGGCGGTTTGAAATATCTGCCCAGGCAGGATTCGCCAAATGGGAGGATAAAGGATTTCAGGGTTTATTTGAGGAGGGAAGGATTTGGGTTATGAGTTTATTACAGCCAATCATTTATCCAATCCGGCAATTTGCATTTTAAAGTTCGCCGGCAAAAGAAATGCCTTCAATACCCCATCGAATTTCAGCCATCGGGCCGCCTTATAAAAGGGCAGTACAACATAGAACCATGGTAGGGAAGGCAATGCCATCAGGCTTCCGACCCCGGGAGGCGCCAACAGGGCCTGGGCCTGCAATAAGATATGATATCGGAAACTCCCCAGCTGTTTGTTGTATTGCCTAAACAGATCCCTGGTAAAAGAACTGTATTGCAGGTTTGTTTCCAGGTTTTGTCTTCTCATCAGCTTCCATCCGTCATAATCAGCAGGCAGTCCTTCCAATTCCATTCGCAACCCCACCCGGTAAAACACTTCGAAAACCGCTTTCTTTTCTGCCTCTTCCAACCTGCGTTCCAATAGTTCAAATGACCGTATGGAATAATCGATCAACATAAACAATACATCCAGGTAGGCCGTGGCGGGAATTCGGGCGCCGCGGCTGTGCTCCACTTCCCGGTGAATGGCCGTGATCTTGTCGATGGAAGCCAAGGCATGGTCATTTTCCGAGAACACGATCTCCTGGGCATAGCGCACCGTGGAAAAAAGCCTGCCAATCGGATCGGCAGGCAATCGCCCTGTATAATACAACCAGTCTACCGATTTATTCAACGCAAATTCCGCAGCCGCTCCGGCGAAAATCAGCAATACGGTATCGCTTCTGCCCCAGATCTTTCTTACGATTGATTTGTCATTTACAAAAAAATTATCCATAACAAGGTTGTTTTAGTGAAACCATTCAGGCTATCCTTCTCACTGGACAAGACCCTGCCTTTCCTTCCAGCATCAACACCAATAAAATTCCAAGCGTATAACTAAGTATATCCGCCCAGGAAAAGCTCGTCCCTAAAACGATTCGGGCCAGGGAATGGGCTTTGAGATGCAGGCGGTCAGCCAAATTGAAATATTGCATCGTCTCAACGAGATAAGAAAATACCAGCACCGATAAAGCCACAGGAATAACAGGCAGGTCCAGGAAACTCCTGGCGAAGCAGTACAAAAGGATAACAACCAGGAAATCACCCCCATATGGGCGAATAATACTGTCATGAAGAAAGCCCCCGATTAATATCTCCAATCCCAGCAGCCCGAGACTGAGCAGAAAATAAGATGCGTGAAATCGGAATATGGTTTTCATTAAAAAGTACTTTGAAATACAAAGTAAAATAAAAATATGGATATTTGCAAGGGGGAGAAGAAATTAACCCTCAGATTACGGGAAATAGAATTTAGTGGATTATCTAACCATTACAACCCAATACGCCAAAACGATCGGATAATTTTCCAGATAGCGTAAATTCTTTTCCGGATTACGCAAAGTACCGGAAAGCGCACCCCTTACTTTTGCAAAATAGGAACTTAGATAAAATATAATTATGCTTTTGAGAAGGTATGGTAGAGTGATTATAGCTTTTGTTGTAATAATGGTTGTTTTTTCTTCAACAGGCATTGGCCAAACAGGAAAAAAGCAATCTGGAAATATAAAGGGCAGGATAGCGGATAAAACAGGAAATCCTGTGGTAAATGCAAAAATTACGCTTATTGGAACCGGCGAAGCGACCAATAGTGATCAATTGGGATTTTACTTCATAAAAAGATTAAAACCAAGCAGTTACTATCTTTGTGTAACCAGTATCGGTTTTGATAGTGTCATCAGTGCCGTAATCGTTAAGCCAGGAGAAACAACATTGCTTAACGTGGAATTACCTTCAAATACCGCTCTGTTGCAGGCGGTAACGGTCAATGGCGTGAGGACCATTACCGGGATGGGCCGGCTTGATGAAATGCACGACGGAGTGATCTATTCCGGGAAAAAGACGGAAGTATTATTACTGGACAGCCTTAATGCCAATACGGCTCAAAACAATCCCCGGCAGGTCCTTGGAAGAATACCCGGCGCCAATTATTCAGAGACGCAAGGCAGCGGATTCCCCTCTAACGGCATCGGATTCCGGGGATTGAAACCGACTCAATCCGTTGAAATGAATACCCGGCAAAATGGATACAATATCACCGCGGATATCTACGGATACGCAGAGACCTATTATCAGCCCCCTTTAGAGGCCGTACAACGCATTGAAGTGACCCGTGGTGAATCCTCCCTGCAGTTCGGACCCCAATTCGGCGGGGTGATTAATTATATAATCCGGGACGGGAACAAAACCAAGCCATTTGAATATTGTATGCAACAAACAGGTGGAAGCAATGGATTGGTCAATTCTTTCCATTCTGTTGGAGGCCAGATCGGGAAATGGAATTATTATGTGTTTGCCCAATATCAATCTTCCCAGGGTTGGCGACCAAATTCCGACTACAGACAAATCAGCGCCTTTGGGAAATTGTCCTACCAGGCAAATGCAAAACTAAAACTCAGTCTGGAATATACCCTTTTCCGCAACCGGATTCATATGCCGGGGGGCTTTACGGACGAGCAATTTGCAAAAAACAGCGATACTTCTTTCCGGGCCAGGAACTGGCTGGAAAATCCGTGGAATATTGTTGCAGCCAAAATGGAATATGCTTTTTCGCCAAAAACTTCCCTGACGGTTACTTCTTCTTATTTATTCAGCGCCCGGAATCTGGTTTGGAAAAATGAAGACGGCGGTCCCGGAACGCCGGACAGTATCAGCCCCGTTACCCTGCAATATGTAAACCGGGAAGTGCAAAGGGAAAAGATGAATAGCCTGACAACAGAGGCCCGCTTGCTCAGCCAGTATTCGTTATTTGGAATGAATAATACACTTGGCGCAGGCGCCCGGATATTTTATGGTAAGTTTAAAAGACAGGGTGGGGGTCAGGGTACGACAGGAAGCGATTTTACGCTTAGTTTACTTGATCCGCGGTATGAATATGGCCTGGATTTTACAACCACCAATGTCGCTCCATTTATAGAAAATGTTTTTAGGGTTACCGATAACTTGTCCATTACTCCGGGTATCCGGTATGAATATCTCCGGTCAACGGCAAAAGGATATATTACTATAGATGGTGATCAGGTTAACACAGATAGTGTGAGAAAACGATACGTCCCATTAATGGGAGTAGGAGTCCAATACAGGACTACCAGGACGTCAAATCTTTACGCCAACATATCCCAGGCTTACAGTCCTATTACCTATGACCAGGTAACTCCATACGCCGTTGCATCAAAAATTGATCCCAATCTGAAAGATGCTAAAGGCTATAATGCGGATTTTGGCTGGAGAGGTTCTTTTAGTAACTATCTTAATTTTGATGTTAATGCCTTTTACCTTTCCTATGGCAATAGGATAGGTCTCGTCCAGTTGAAAGATGGGGCCGGGAATCCCTATACCTATCGAACCAATGTGGCGAACAGCGTCCATAAAGGAATTGAAACTTATGTAGAGTTTAGCCCCACCAAATTGGCAAAGACACCCGCATCGCTGGGGACTATCAGTTTTTTTAACTCCTTTTCCTACATCCACGCAAAATATACGTCCGGACCTTACAAAGGCAATTTTGTGGAATACGCTCCGGAATTCATAGAACGTTTTGGCATCACCTATTCCAGAAAACATTTCTCCTCCACGTTTATCCTTAGCCAAACGGCCAGATCATTCGGAGATGCCAATAATACGGTGTCCAGTTCTGATGCCATCGTAGGTGTCATTCCGGCTTATACGGTAATGGATTGGGCAGTCACCATACCCCTGGCAGGCAACTGGAACATAAAAACCGGGATCAATAACCTGGCTGATAAACGGTATTTCACGCTAAGAACAGATGAATATCCCGGTCCGGGTATCATACCGGCTATCGGCCGAAGCTTTTATATTTCTTTTGGGGCGAGATTTTAATTTTTTTATACTGTTCCATTTTTAATTATCACCAGCGGACTATCCAATCCTTTTTAACCGGAGCCAGACACTGCTCCTGCGTACAGATCACATATTGCACCGTGCCCTGCATACCATGCCTGCCTGTATCAACCCTGACACCCTGAATAAACTCTGCCATACCCATAAAATACCGCACCGAACCATCCGTCGACACCAGCCTGCCTTTTTCCTGTAAAGGCCCGCTAAATTTCAACCCTGGTTCTGGCAGAATATTGATCTTTGTCGGGAACGGAGAAGACAGCGTATCCGTTCCATACAGATGCCAGCCATCCGATAAGGATGCTTTCAGATGTAACTCAACCAGGCTATCCGTTTTTTTAACAGCCGAAAAGCTCCAGCTCACTTGTGCATAGCCCGCGAAACCCGCGATTATAAGGGCAAAAAATAGCCCGGGCCGAAGAACTTTATTGTTTTGCATAATTTGCCATTTTTTCGATTTGCAGCATCTTTATCCAACGGTCAGCCTGAATGATGCGCAGGCCATAGAGATGAAGTTGCCTGTTCAATTCCGCTACCGTCTTCGCGCTAAAATCGATCTTCAGGTCCACATTACCCGCGTACGTCGTCTCATCGATAAAAGGTATCGGCCCATCTCTCAGGATCCCGGTATAGCTGGCATAAATCCCCATAACAACCTCTTTTAAAGGTGTATTTATATAGGCACGCCACTCCGGTATTTCATCCTCCTTAGAATAGAATGTCTCCATAGGTTTGTCTCCCTTCGTTTTTAAAGGGGTCGTTCTCTCATTCACCAGCACCAGGCATTTTTTCTTCTCCGTCACGATCCTCGCCAGGATACCACGCAGCCCGCCAAAATAACGGTTGACATCCTCCTGCATCAACTGATAACACTTGGGCTTATCTTTTAAAGGAGCCACCTGCTCATAGTTGTAGAAGTTATGGACCGTCCATTCATCCAGCGAGTCGTAGCTCGTTGGCCGGAAGAAGACGCCATGATCCGGGATCTTCCATTCTATCCGGTTCTCATTAAAGAAGTCATTATTGAATTGATCCGCTTCTCCTTTTGTAAATGCTTCCTGGAATAAATGAAGCATGGAAAAATTTGTATAACTCATACGGAACAGCTGCTTCGCGGAGTCGATATGCCTGGACATACTGTAAAGATTTGCCAGTTCATTCGAATAATCCATAAAGAAAGAAGAATATTTTACATGATCCGCCATATGTTGGCCTACATAAGCGGTCAGCGGTTGCTCATCGATCACATCTCTTCTGACATCGACCTTTGGCAGCATAAAAGGACGTTTTCCATCCAGCACCGATTGGATATGACCGGCCGTAGCATTGTATCCATTCGTGATATATAGTATCTTTCCTGTTTCGTCGATCCAGATATGATGGGGCACATAAAAGAAGGGACGGAACAAACCCGATATACCCGTATCGGCCATCAGAGAGGGAAGTTGCGATCTTCGCGCATGCTGCCTGGTTATCCAGGGCTGCATAAATAAAGTGTCGATCTGGCCGGGTGAATTCTTAGTCACCGTGATGAACTGAATACGACCTTTGAATTGTTCCTGCAAAGCCTCCAGCCTGGGAAATGCAGCAATACAACTCGTACATCCACGGTCCCAGAAATCGATGATAAGCAGCTTGCCCCTGAAATCGCTGATCCGCGCCTGCCCGGAGGGATAATTCAGCAAGCTGTTGAGTGCCAGATCCGGCATCTGATCGCCGGGTTGTAAATAACTGTTTTGCGCCAATGACACGATAGTGCTTAACAGGCATGACATGACCCATGCCTGTACTTTGATGGAGTAACTCATAGCTTTTATTTTTTAAGGGATAGGCCTAATACGCCGGGTTTTGTGAAAGAAAAGGGTTCGATTTGATTTCGGGTAAAGGGATGGGGAATACAATGCCTGTTAGTTTCCAGGTCTGCGGTTTAAGTTGCCTCAGCACAGAATCGGCCCTGCCTATCCGTAACAGATCGAACCACCGTTGTCCATTTTCCGCAAATAATTCAATCCGCCGCTCCCTGTAAATTGCTTCCAACAGCGACGCCTGGTCATTGGTCACGACCGGAGAAAGGCCTGCCCTGCCCCGGATCAGATTAAGGTCCTGTGCTCCATCCAACAGTTTATTCTGCTCGGCGCAGGCTTCCGCCCGGATCAGGTACTGCTCCGTCAGGCGAAGGATCGTATAATATTCAGTAGAAGGAGCCAAACCCGTCGTCTTATATTTATAAGGATAGTAATAGAACTGACCATTTACAAGGGTGCTGTCCACCCAGGCTTGTCTCCGCAGATCGCCTGGCTCGAAGGCATTTATCAGACCCGTTGTCAGGGGATAATTCGGCAGCGTCCCCTGCGATCCCGGTATAAAATAATACCCTTCATACATCGCATACCCATCAGCAGGCATGATCTGCCAGATTGCTTCGCTATTATTCCTGAGAAAAATATGCTGCAGATCGGATTCCATCGTATACTTACCGGATAGAATGACGCCGGCAGCCTCCTTCTCCGCATTGACCCAGTCTTTCTGATATAGATAGACACGCGCCAAAAGGGCCGAGGCCGCCCATTTATTGGCCCGGACGTTCTCTGCTCCCGGATAGTCACTGCCCAACAAACTTTTTGCATCCAGGAGGTCGGCAATGATCTGTTCCATTACCTTCGCCTGCGGTGTACGAGCCATTACTGCGTTCACCCGGTAGTCCGAGGTCAGGATCAGGGGAATATCTCCAAAGAGGCGGACCAGTTCAAAATGTGACAGGGCACGAATAAACTTCGATTCCCCGGTCAGCTGCGTCCTGGTGATTTCGGAGAGCGCAGTCGTTGTAGCCGCATTTTCTATACAGATATTGGCCTGGTAAATATATTTATAGCAGTTATACCAAAACGACTCTACGTTATTATTATCCGAAAGCAGGGCAGATTGATGGAATTGCTCATCTTCCAGCGCTCCTGCGGTGACATCAAGCTCATCTGCATACAAACCCAGGTAAATGCTCAGATTATAATTGACCACCCCATCACCCCCCAAATTGATATAGATCCCGTTCAAAACCTGGATAGCTGTTGCGCTGTCTTCAAACAACTGTGTAGTAGGGACCTGTTCGGCAGGAGGTGTGACTTGCACGAATTTTGTGCAGGAGAATACCGAAAGACAGAAGAAGATGATCAAAGACTGTTTATATAAAGCTTTCATTGTAAGTAGAGTTTTTTAAAAGTCAATTTGTATGCCGCCGGTCCAGACCCTCATCAAGGGATTGCCGATACCCTGGCTTTCCGGATCGCCACCCTTATAGGCGGTGATAAGTCCCAGGTTCTGCCCCTGGATATAGATACGCATGTTCCTTATTTTCATCGTACGCAACAAGGAAGGAGAGAAATTATAACCGGCCGATATATTTTTGAATCGGATAAAGGACGTGCTGACGAAAGAAGCGCTCGAATTCCTGGCATAGGTGGTATAGGCGCTGGAAGCGCTACCCCCGGTAGTAAATCGTTGGATAGAGGCCTTATCACCAGGTTTCTGCCACCGGTTCAGCACATAATCCGGCTGATTGGTCATCGCTCCAGGAGGGCCGTAGAAATACATCCTGGACGCATATCCCGCCCCATACGTTTTGGAGAACTGGATAAACAGGCTCAGATCCCAGCCCTTCCACCTTATCTTATTATCGATCCCGCCATAAAATCGCGGAGGTCCATAGGCATCGATAGATACGATCCTGTCCTTGTTATAATTGGTTCCGTTGAAGGTATAGACCCCGGTTTGGGGGTCCACCCCCTGATATTGAAAAAACCGCCCGATCGTGATGGGCATGCCGATCGTATACCTCGAGGCATAGGAAGAAGAATCGATCCCCGGGAAAGTAATTAGTTTATTACGGTTGATGGTTAAATTAAATGAGGTGCTCCATTGAAATTTCTTCGTCCGGATATTCGTTGAGTTCAGCGAGATCTCGATCCCGCTGTTCTGCACCACCGCAGGAAAATTCTCCAGTACCGAACCAAATCCTGTCTGGGTCGGCAAGGCATAATTTAGCAGCTGATTGCCAGCCCTGTTGCGATAATAGCTGGCAGACAGTAATACCCTGTCTTTTAAAAATCCCAGCTCCAAGGCTCCCTCCAGCTTCTTGTTGGTCTCCCAGGCATAATCGGGGTTCTTAAGGTTATTGGCGAAGAATCCGATGGATCCATCATAGGTATAGCCGGAATAAGACCACCAGGTATCCACGTATTGATAATCTCCGATATTGTCGGATCCGGTGATTCCATAGCTTCCGCGTAGTTTACCAAAACTCAGCCATCCCAGATGATCCTTAAACCAATTTTCCTTTGTAATGATCCAGGCCGCCCCAATAGCTCCGAAATTGGCGAACTGTCTGCCTGGCCCAAAGCGGGAGGATCCATCCCTCCTTCCCGTCAGATTCACCAGGTACTTTTCATCATAATCATAATTCAATCGGCCATAAAACGCATTATACCGGTAATCCGACGAAGAAGTTTGCGTGCCGGTAATGGCCGCACCTGTCAGCGTTCCCAGGAACGCATCGCTGCTATAATTATAGGCGTTGCTGTTGACCTGCGACCCGGACTTATTCTGCCAGGTCGCTCCTGCAAGGACATCGAACTTCCCGATACCCGTTTTACGAATATATTCCAGTTGTGGCTCGACGATCCAGCTGCTTTGCTGATTACTGACTATATAGGAATAGCTGACCGGATTATCAGAAGGGTTCTGCGCAACCTTGGGCGCGGATTGTATATGGGAATTTTCGAGTTTGTTATACCCTATATTCGCCTTTATAAACAGCCCTGGCAATAGGGTATAGCTCAGCGTATTACTTGCGATCAGGTTATTATTTTTAATATCGAAACTATTCAGGAGCAGCGCGAAAGGATTTTTAAAACTGGCTCCGCCTTCGCTCCACACTAATTTCCCCTGGCTATCGAAGGGGTTCGGTGCATCGGGAGGCAGAGGCACTTCACTAAAAACCGCTGCCGAGTAATTACTCTTATCGGCCGTATACTGCGCATTCAGCCCCATCGAAAATTTATTATCCTGCGAAGTATGGGACAATCCAAAGGCAAAAGAACCGCGGTCATACCCATAACGCTTGTTAACAAAAGGGCTATTGGCGTATACAGGCGTCTCATGATGCCAGGTCGATGCGACACGAAATTGGGTTTTCTCCGTGCCTCCGGTCAGCGCAAGCTGCGCCTCATCGGTATGGGCCGTTCCACCCAACATCAGCTTCTGCCAGTCTACATTCCTTGTTGTATCCCATACCAGCAGATCCGGCGCATTCAGGGTTGTAGGTGTGATACCGTCATTTTTAAATGCCTCCCTTCGCATCTTCAGGTATTGCGGAGTAGTCAGCCATTTCATCAGGCGTGTAGCTTTCGACATGCCCGTATATGCATTGATGGATAGACCGCCTTTACCCGTCTTACCCTTTTTGCTGGTGATAAGAATAACCCCGTTAGCGCCCCGCGATCCATAAATGGCCGTAGCATCCGCATCTTTTAAAATATCGATCCGTTCGATATCGGCAGGGCTTATCGTATTCAGAGGACTGGATTCGTAATTGGTGCCCGGGAATTGCCCCTGACTCGAACCATCAAAAGGTACACCGTCCACGATATAGAGCGGGGGTGCGTTATTATCCAGGGAATTCCGCCCCCTGATCACCACCGTATAGATCCCCCCCGGCAGTCCGTCGGATTGCATTACCGATAATCCTGGCGCTAGTCCTTCCAGCGCACCGACTACATTGCTGACTGGCTGACGGGCGATCTGTTCTGCCGTGATACTGCTGACATTACCGGTATTTAGTCTTCGTGTAGTCGTTCCATATGCTATCACCTGGATCTCATCCAGCCGGTTTTCAATGTGCAGCAATACGATGTCCACCACGCTCCGGCCATGGACGGCTACTTCCCGGCTGCCATAGCCCGTGAAGGAGACGATGAGCACTGCCTTTGCCTCCACATTTTTCAGGATAAAATAACCATCCCCGTCCGTTTGCGTCCCTATCTTCGATCCCTTCACCGTTACCGAGGCCCCTGGCAAAGGATGTCCAAGACTATCGGTCACTCGTCCATGAACTTCAAAAGGCGGGTCAGCGATCGGTGGAGGCAGGAGGGAAGGTACCACCGGTCGTAAACTGATAAAAATTGTACTTCCTTTGATAACAAAACTCAGACTTTGTCCCCGCAGGCTTTCCTCGAGGGCTGCTGTAAGGGGAGTGTTTTTCCAGTTAATGGTCACCGGCTTTGTAGTCCGCAGGTCCTGGTCATTATAGAAGAAGGTATACCCTGTCTGCCCATGAATGACGGAAAAAATTTTCTCGATAGGGACATTGGCCCCAGTATACGTAACAGCCTGGGAAATTCCCCTGGCGGTTACCTGCGTCAGAGCTACAGTCAACAGAATAACAGTTAATCTCATGATCCTCCAACCTTTAATTTTCATACATTTGCAGTGTTTGGGTTTAACAATAATTAATGCCTCAACAGTTTTGGTTATGGGGAACCCAATTTCAGACCGGGAGTGTTACTAGCGCTTCCGGTTTTTTTTGGCCATCCCCTTGTCGGTCTATGGTAAAATGATTAGTTTCCTGTCTTCTATCCGGTAATGCACCCGGGTAAACCGCAATCCATTCAATACATCGGAAAGCAGCAGGTCACGCCCTATCTCTCCGGTGAAAGATTGCCCTTCATCGATTGCCCCCTGGTATTCTACATCGACATCATACCAGCGCGCCAGCTGCCTGGCCACCATACGGATACCTGCATGACGAAAAGTAAATAGACCGTTCTTCCAGGCCATTACCACATCAGGATCTATATTCACGATCTTTTTGATATGCTGCCCGCCCACCTGCGCCTGTTCACCAGGCTTCAGCACCAGGCTCTCCGAGCCTTCATCCACCCGTACAGCGCCCTCCAGCAGGGTCGTCCGTATGGCTTCCTCATCCTTGTAAGCATTGATATTAAAACGTGTACCCAGGACCTGGATCTTCTGGCCGCCGGATTCCACCAGGAAAGGCATGTTCACTTGTTGCGTCACTTCAAAATACGCCTCCCCCGTTATCTGTACCCGGCGCTCTTTTCCGATAAAAGCCGTAGGATATCGTATGGACGAGGCCGCATTTAACCATACTTTGGTACCATCCGGCAATTCCACCTGGAACTGTTTACCCCGTGGAGTTGTCAATGTATTGTACAATACAGCAGCAGCATTTCCCTGTTGATACATCAATTTGCCGTCTGCCTGCCTGATCAATTTTGTTCCTCCCTGCATTCCCAGATTACCGTTGCCTGCGCTATCCAATTGGATATCCGACCCGTCGGCAAGCGTCAATACCGCTCCATTGGTGCCCGGCCTTGCATCATGGGCCGGACGGGATGCAATAACGATATCGGCTTTCCCTACATTCTGCTGCCGGCTTATCCACCAATAGCTTACAAGAAGGAAACCTATTAACACCGCGGCCGCTGCCCATCGCATTTTTGACATCCAGCCACCTGCAGGGAACAATTTGCGAACCGGCACTTCATTATCTGGCAGGATCTGGCTAAGCATCGACCGGCTTTGCTCCGCGGTAAAGACTAGTTTGTTCCCACCAAAACTTTCCCAGCTCTCTTCCAATACCGCCTGAATGGCCTGCTCATTTTCCGGCTTATCCAATAACGCCACAAGCTCCTCCGTTTCCGCACCGGAAGCTTCATCATTAAAATAACGATATAGTAAATAGGTCATCCTCGTTTCAGGCATAACGACTGTTTAGTAATAGTAAGACCCCGAAAAAAGACAAAGCGGGTAGTCGAAGGATAAAATTTATTTCAGGATAGCAGCAAAGGCGTGGAAAGGATCAGCAGAGTGACATTGATATGTGTCTGCACATAAACGCGGATATGCTGTGTAGCCGTCGCCAGGTGCTTACGGGCCGTCTCAGGGGATATTTGGAGTTGGCGGCCGATCTCTTCATACTTCAATCCCTGCTGCCGCTTCAGGCGATATACTTTCTGTTGCTGCGGAGACAGCTGACGAACAGCTTCTTCAATGAGCAGCCCATAGTCTTCCGGCACAGGGCCATCGGCCAGGCCCTTTTCGCTTTCCAGGTACTGCAGCCATGCCTGCTGCCGCAAGCGCACACGCGCAGCCTGTCGCATAGAGTTAAAAGTATAGTTGCGGGCGATAATATAGAGATAGCTATCAAAACGTTCTACGGTCCTCAAAGTTTCCCGTTTGTTCCAGACCTTCATAAAGACATCCTGAACGATCTCTTCGGCCAGGGATATAGACTTTGTCCATGCCAGCACATAGGCGCCCAGTTTATGATGATAGGCATAGAACAACTGGGTAAAAGCTTTCTCATCGCCTGCCGCCACTTGTTGAAGTAGTTCCCGTTCGCTATGTATTTCTTTTACAGACAAATATGATAGTAGCCTTTTATGATCAATGCTCCTTCAGGAGATATTCGAAGGATAGGCTCAGAATAGAATTAATTTAAAGATAAGAAATAAAATTGAAAATAATAATCTCCTATAAGGAGAAGTATATAAAGGATTTACAGGATTCCAGCATTTTTAAATTAGATTTATTGCAACATTTCTGCCATTGACCTGTCCAATCCAATCAGTGCATAATAAAACCGGAAATAATCTGACAGACCAGCTCCTGGTGGACAAGGTATTAGGTGGCGACACCCGCGCCTTTGCCACGATTATTCGAAACACGGAAAGACTGGTAGCCCAGATTGTATTTAAAATGGTGTCACATGCGGAAGACAGGAAGGATCTGGCACAGGATATTTATCTGAAAGTTTTTCACTATTTGCCCGGTTTTAAATTTCAATCCAGGCTTTCCACCTGGATAGCCCGGATAGCTTACAATGCCTGCCTGACGCACCTGGAAAGGAAAAAACTTGTGCTGCCCGGCCAGGAGCAGGACAAAGATGGCACGGGCGAAGAGGAGTTGGAATTGCTGAGCAACAGATCCATCAGCGATTCGGGAAACGAAACCGAGAAGCTCATTTTTCAAAAAGAATTGTCCGGCATTCTGCAGGAAGAGATCAGCGGACTTCCTCCAGTTTACAGGATCCTGATCACGTTATTCCACCATGAAGAAATGAGCTATGAAGAACTGTGCCTGATCACCGGGTTGCCGGCTGGATCGGTAAAAAGCTACCTGTACAGGGCAAGAAAAATGTTAAAGACAAATCTACTGGCGAAATATAAAAAGGAGGCATTATGACTACCGGACACCTTTCAGAAATGGAATTGCAGCAATATGCGCTGGACGAGCCCGCCTGCACAAAGGAAACCAGGGAACATATCGAGGCCTGCACTAACTGCCAGGCAGAAGTGATGACTTACCGGCTGCTGTTTGCCGGAATTAAGCAACAACCGAAGCCTGAATTTGCTTTTGATCTATCCGGCCTTGTATTATCACAGTTGACGGTGGGCCTGAAGAGTGAGCTTCCGGGCGCCCGGGCCAGGGTCAGGTCGTTTAGCTTTTCCGCCTGGTTACTGGTTTTATTTACCACCTGCACAGTGGGTATTCCGATATACCTCTTCCGGAAGAATATCTGGAATATGTTCTCGGAAATTTCCGGTTTCTTCCTATATATCATACTGGTTGCCGCCGCAATCGCTGTAATATCCAGGATGGTGGGCATGTACAGGAAGTTCCGCCGGCAAATACAAACCTTAAATTATTATTGAACTTAAATTATTATTGAACTTTCTGCAACATACAACCAACAAAACGATCTAATTAATTATAATCAACACCAAAAGATAAAATGAAAAAAATCATCATTGGAGCAGCGATCCTGTTCACTTCTACAGCTGCCTTTGCGCAGGAAGACAAGGCACCCCTGGTCGACAGGTCCCTCCTTTTCGATATACTAAATATTTGCGCCATTGTTACGGTCATTTACCTGATCTCGAACTGGATTCTGCAAATGATGAAACATAACCTGGATTACCGGCTTAAATCCAAGATCCTCGAAAAGGATACGGCCGAAAATATTGTGGTCCAATTGGTGAGGCCTCCTAAAAAGGATAATGAGAACGGAAAGGCCTTCCTGCAATGGACATTCATCCTGGCTGGTATTGGTGCAGGTTTTACGCTTATCAACTTTAGCCGGCCCTATGGCGTGCATTCCCTGGCCATCATGGCCTTCTCTATCGCTGCCGGTTTTGCAGGAAATTACTATGCTTCCCGGCGTTTAGAAAAATAATTCCTTTCCCTAAAGCGCAAACAAATGAAAATCACATTTTTCCTGATTGCATTTTGCCTGGTATTCGTCCGTCTGTATTTGGGCTGGACAGGGCATATGCGGAGTGACAACAATGATGGTACGATGATCATCCGGAACGGGGATGAAAATTTGGAGATCAAATGGTTCGGTAAGGTCAGGCTAAAAGAGGATGAAACGGCCGTGGAAAGCATTACGCCGGGCGGCTATTTAAAATTCACGCATAATGACGAAAAAATGGCGGCTGAAAGCAACCTGCAGGGAGACATCCGCTACACCCTGTATGATGGCCGGCAATCATTGGCATTGGATGAGAAAGGAAAGAAATTCCTGGCTGATGCCCTTCACGAGATGATTGAATTAGGCTATGATGCCGAGGGAAGGATGCATCGCATATATGGGAAGGGCGGAATCAAGGCCTTGTTCGCCGAGACGGGAAAGCTGAAGTCAGATAACCTGAAAGGGAGGTATATCGATTACCTGCTGCATAGTGACAGTCTTACAAAGGACGAGTTGATCACCTTGATAGATCGGATCGGGGAGATGAACGCTGAGAATGAAAGGGGGAACTACTTAATGCGCTTCAGGGCAGATCAATTGAAAGACTCTGCTACGCTGCAGGCCTGGCTCCGAACGGTCGGTCATCTTGGCCAGGACGAAGAAAAAAGCAACCTGCTCAAATATTTGATTGCCCGGGACACCCTTTCCGACGAAGTTTTTGGCAAAGTAGTAGACATAACGGCCCAATTTGGCGCCGACTGGCAGAAGGCAAATGTCCTGGCTCAACTGGTAGAAAAAGATACGATCCTGTCCAATCATATAGATAACCTATTAAATGTGATCGGTCAAGTCAACGATGACCAAATTAAAGGGAATTTACTCTCCAAACTAATAGACAAGGATAGCTTCCCCGGGGACCGGTTCCACAGGCTATTGGGATTGATCGATCATTTCAATACTGATTGGGAGAAGCGGAACCTGTTTTCGAAATTGATTGAAAAGAACAGGTTGACCGAAGAACAATGGGCAAGCCTGCTTGACGAGGCAACACATATCCCTGCAGACTTTGAGAAAAGTAATTTTTTGGTGGAGATTGCCCGGAAAATGCCTAAGACGGAGAGCTTGAAAACGGCTTATTTTCATGCAGCCAAGACCATCAAAGATGATATGCAGTATGGTAAGGCGCTCAGGGCGGTGGATTGATTATTGGGCCATTGGTTCATTCTGAAGATTTCCTTACAAATTTGCTTTCCTCGAATAAAATCAGGTACTTTGGCTGGAGCTATGGCAAAAGACCCTACCCATATTCTTTTCGAACGACTGTCTTTATCGGAGGATGAAGCTGCACTCTCCGATTTGCATAAGCTCTACTTTTATCGCCTGTATAAACTCTGCTATTCCATCATCGGAAATAAAGAGGCAGCCGAAGAGATCACTAATGATGTTTTCATCAATATCTGGCAAAAAAAGCACCTGCTTTCCAATATCATCAATCCCGAGCTGTACCTGCTCAAATGCGCCCGTAACCAGGCTCTCCAGTATCTTCGGAAGCCAAGACCTGAAATATCGGAAGAAAATCTCCATGATTTCAGCATCGAATGGGAGATCAGTCCTGAGCAAATCTTCATTTCCTCTGAAATGGTCCTCCGCATCAATGCCGCCATCGATAGCCTCCCGCCCAAATGCAAGCTCATCTTCCTGCTCATCAAAGAGGGCAGTCTCAAATACCGTGAAGTGGCCGATCTCCTGAATGTATCGGTAAAGACTGTCGAGACCCAGATGAGTATTGCCTTGAAAAAGATAGGCCATTCCGTGCCCTTCTCCTTTTCCCGTCAATAAATTATTTTAAGGATCGCTTTAGGGGTAAACCATTTTTTCTGCATCAGCCTTTTTAAGGAATACTAAAACAAATGTCAGAACAACGTATCTGGGAACTATTGACCAGGCAATTCAACAATGAGATCTCCGAAGCGGAACTAAAAGAGCTTCAACTACATATACAGAACTCAGGGGATGAGAACCTTTCCCCCGAACTGCTGGCCAAAATTCATTTCCTGAACCTGAAACCTGCTCCGGATGAGGAAGCCCGCCGAAAGAACAGCCTGGATACCATCCGGCATGCCATCCGCCTCCGGCAAAACGGCAGAGATCAGGAACCAGCCTACGAATATCAAACCACCGCCGAATATGAAGAAGACCCCGCAAACGATACTTCGCCCAAACGAAAGAAAGCACGCGTCATAACCTTGCTTTCGGCGGCTGCATGTATTGCCGCATTTATTACGGGCTATTACCTGTTCAAAATGAATTCCGGGGAAGGTAAGACTCCTCCGCAATTCGAGACCATCGTCACCCGGGCAGGATCAAAGACCTTGATCAACCTGCCGGATAGTTCCACCGTATTGTTGAACAGTGCCTGTAAGTTTGGTTATAACAAAACCTTCGGTACCGAAAGCCGGGAAATCGAATTGGCCGGAGAAGCCTATTTTGACATTCGTAAAAGTGCCGAAGTGCCGCTCGTCGTTCACGCAGGCGATGTTATCATCAGGGTACTCGGAACCACATTCAACGTGCGGGCCAATCCGGAGGATTCCTTTGTTGAAGCCACACTGATAAAAGGCATTATTGAAGTCAGTCTGCGGACAGACCCTGAAAGGAAGATATTATTGAGACCCAATGAAAAGATCCTCATTCGTAAAAGTGAAGACCTGCCTGCGAATAAGGTAAGGGATTCCTTCCTTAAAAACAAGAATCCTGTCATCGCCGTGACAAAGGTAGAGCCGGACGCCGAAGACAGCTCCTATATCGAAACAATCTGGACCAGGAACAAAATGCAGTTTCAGAAAGAACATTTTGCCACCCTGGCCAGGAAGATGGAACGGTGGTATAATGTAAGAATGGTCCTGACCGATATAAGTCTGAATGACCTGGTGTTTACCGGCTCCCTTGAAAAGGAGTCCTTGCCTGAGGCTCTGAATGCCTTACAACATGTAACATACTTTAATTACAAGATCAAAGGACAAACTGTTTCCATTTCAAAATAATATTAATAACAATAAAATTCCATATGAAATGTAGTTAATAAAAACGCTAACAGCATAACGATTGCCTGAAATAAAAAGGAGAGGTGTTCGAACCACCCCTCCTGGAATTGTATAACAGGCAAGGATTCGCCTATTACTAACTAAATCAACTGTAAGGTATGAAATTTACCAGAATTACTGCTTTGTCCGGGGTGATCGACCTCCGGCGTAAACTACTGTTTGTCATGAGAATAATTACTTTCGCCATCTTATTTGTGAGCCTCCATTTTTCCTTGTGGGCCTCGTCACAAACCAGGTTCAGCCTCTCCGTAGCGAAGCAACCGCTATCGGCGGTCCTGAGCCTGATCGAGCAAAAGTCTGATTACCGTTTCCTGTATAAAGAAACAGCTGTCTTTGCCAACAAGGAAATAACCCTGAAAGTAAAGAATGCATCACTGGATGATGTACTCTCTATGATCCTGGATGGCACCGGTCTGAGCTATTCAATCAATGAAAAACATCTCGTCTCCATCGGCGAAGACAAGGCTGTGATCGGGAAGCCAGGGAACCCTGTAACAGGGGTGGTACGGAACGAAAGAGGAGAACCCCTTTCACACGTATCCATATTTTTAAAAGGATCTTCACGGGGGACCCAGACGGATGAAAAAGGACAATTTAGCATCCTCGCAGCGGAAACCGATACACTCCAGTTCTCCTACATCGGATATGAGACACTTGTAGTAAAAGCGGGAACTGCATCCAATATGCAGATCACGCTGAGGTCATCCAGCCAGCAGATAAATGATGTGGTGGTGGTAGGGTACAGCGATAAAAAGAAGAATGAGCTCACCAGCGCCGTCACTGTCATATCATCCGAAAAACTGAAAGATGTTACATCAAATGATATCGGATCGATGCTGCAGGGAAAGGTAGCCGGCCTTCAGGTGGTCAACAGTTCCGGAGCCCCCGGCTCAGCCGGGGAAATCCGGCTGAGGGGTATCTCTTCCGTGAATGCCTCTCAAAGTCCCCTGATCGTTGTAGATGGGATCATCGGCGGCAATTACGATCCCAATGATGTCGAGACGATCACCGTTCTGAAAGACGCCGGCGCCACCTCCATGTACGGCTCTCAGGCCAACGCCGGTGTGATCATCGTCACTACCAAGAAAGCCGCATTGGGTAAACTCAGGTTCGAGGCAAAGATCACTACCGGCATGCGGACCCCGGACTTCGGCAAAATGCAAATGATGAATGGCGGTCAGCTGTACAATCATACGCAGCAGTATTACCGGGACTATATTCCGGGGAATACCAACAACTCCTATAAGATCGATCTCATTCAGTTCATAAACGACTATCCCCGCACTCTTCAGCAACAAAACAATAACTGGCTTACCGATATGTTCAGGAAGGCCCCTGTAACGAATTTATACGTATCGGCCAGCGGGAGGACGGAAAAGAATGATTTTTACATGGGGCTGACCTATTACGATGAGAAGGGTACTTTTCTCAATTCAGACTATAAGCGGATCAATCTCCGGGCAAACACCACCCATCACTTCACTCCTGGCATCAGCCTGACCAATGGCATCAACCTCAGCGGAACCATCGGGAAAAGCTATGATTACAATGATGTATATTATGCGTACCTGAACATGCCATGGGACAATCCCTATGACAGCATGGGCAGGCCGCTCTATGTCGACGGCAACTCCACCTTTAAATGGTGGTCACGCGACAAGATCAATCCGATCAATACCATCGCAGGCTCAAACCATCCCTACAAAAGTTTTGACGCCAATTATGACCTTGACCTGAATGCCGGCATTACACCCTGGTTATCCTTTGTCAGTACCAACCGCCTGGGCGCGAATTTCTTCCGGAGCGGCGATTACTATTCTCCCCTGGCAGCGGGACAGTATCATGGTACCGGGTATATCAATCAGCAGACGACATTTGGATATGGTTATATTTCCAACGATCTCCTGAAGTTCAATTTTCACCTTGGAGATCATGCCATCAGTGGATTGGCCGGCGTAGCCTACCAGGGCAGTTATACCGATGTCAGTGGCGCCTCGGGCAAAGGATTGCCGGTGGGACTCTCCGTTCTGAGCGTAGCCTCCAACAGCCAGGCCATCAGCGGCAATAACAATGCATCGATCCTGAACTCCTATATCTCGCAGGTAAACTATTCTTTCCGGGATAAATATTTCCTCTCAGGCTCTTTCCGCACTGATGGGTCATCCTCCTTTCCTGCCGCACACCGGTACGCATCCTTTCCTTCGGTTTCGGCAGCATGGCTTGCCAGCAAGGAAGATTTTCTCGCCGGTAGTCCCCAGATCAACCTACTCAAATTCCGCCTGAGCTACGGAGTCACAGGAACCCAGGACATCGGATCATCCCGCTACCTTGGCCTCTATTCTCTTTCCAGCCAGTACAATTCACTTGTAGCCGCAGAGCCTTCCCAGCTGGCTAGCCCCAACCTCACCTGGGAAAGTAAATACCAATGGAATGCAGGGGTTGACATCAGCCTGTTCCATCGGATCGATCTGACCGTGGATGCTTACAATAATGTCACCAAAAATCTTCTCCTCCAGGTATCCCAGCCACTGTCCGTAGGCTTTGAGAACCGCTGGGAGAACTCGGGCCAGATCGTAAACAATGGTATTGAGATCGGTCTTTCGACCACCAATATAATTACCCGTGACTTCACCTGGAAAACCGATTTCAATATCAGTTTCAATTCCAACAAGCTGCGTCGGTTTCCCGCGCCCAATATTCAGACCTATTCCACCTGGAGCATTTCGCAGATCTACCGGGAAGGCGGCAACCTGTACGAATTCTATATGCCCAAATGGATGGGGATAGACCCGCAGACCGGCGCTCCGCTTTGGGAGCAGCTCACTATGAACGCACAGGGCAAGGTAATTTACCGCCAGGCCACTTCCAACTATGACAGCGCCACCTATCAGGAAGTAGGTTCGCCCCTGCCAAAATTCCAGGGCGGCTTCACAAATACCTTCCAGTACAAGCGTCTCAGCCTAAAGGTCAATGCCTATTTCCTTTATGGCAATAAGATATTCAGCAATGTCCTCCGGTTTGTGGAGAACGACGGAAGCGAGCCACTCTACAATCAGGCCGTGTTGCCCAAAGGTTACAGCATCTGGACAAAACCGGGCGATATGGCTACGGAGCCCAGCCCGCAGAACTCCCTCAACTCCACCCAGAATTCTACCCGCTATCTTAAGGACGGCAGCTTCCTGTCTATACGGAATATCTCCCTTTCCTACGAGTTGTCGGCAACCCTGTTGAAAAAAGCAGGCATCACGGATATGACCATTGGTATTTCTGCTGATAATGTCTACACCTTTTCAAAATTTTTCGGACAGGATCCCCAGACAACCATTACGCCAGGAATATATACTATGCCGGGAGTTTCGGATTTTAAATATCCAAACAACCGCCAATATTTACTCAACGTTGCTTTCCGATTTTAATTCGTTCAGCTCATAAAAACGATATAACATGAACTCAACATATAGAAACAGGCTTTTCTGGATACTGCCCGCCCTGTTGGGCATGACGGCCTGCGTCAAGGACATCAACCCCAGCGATTCCATCACCACTGCTTCGATTGCGACCACCAGTGACGGGCTGACCAATGCCATCAACGGAGCCTATGCCCTCTTCAAAGACCATGTGGAATTCTCCGGGGGGACCGATCAAAACAATATGTATTTGCGCCAGTTCTTCCAATGCTCTGATTTTGCCGGGGATGATATCGTCTGCGGACAGACGACCACAGACCCCTTATTCTACGGCTTTAGCCTTGGTCATACGCCCACCCAGCCGAACATGCGTTATTACTGGTACGTCTCCTACAAGATCATCAATGATGTCAACACCGTCATCGAGGCAGCCGAAAAAATAGCGAACCCCGATGCCAGCACCAGGCAATTGATTGGCGAATGCTACTTCCTGCGTGCCTTCACCAACTTCAATCTTGTTAAATTCTTCGCGATGCCCTATACGGAGGCGCCTTCTTCACCGGGGATCATCCTCCGTACTTCAACCAGTGATCCGACCCTGAAAGCCAGATCCACGGTTCAGGAGGTCTACCAGTCTATCGTTGCAGATGCAGCCAAAGGCGCTTCCCTCATGGAAAAGCCGCGTGGCGTGATGTATGCGACCAGGGAAGCGGCCTGGTCCCTGCTGTCCAGGGCCTACCTTTACGAGGACAATGCCGATAGCACCATTTACTACTCGAATCAGGTCATTAATTCGGGGAAATTCAGTCTCTGTACCGCTGACACCTATCCGTCCCTTTTTGCTAACGCAACTTCGGGCTCGGAAACCATTTTCTGCGTCGCCTTCACGACCCTGGACGATTTTGGAAAATTCGGGTCGATTGCCTCCATGATCTATTCCGATGGAAACTCCGGCTGGGGCGAAGAATATGCATCCCAATCCATCCGGGACACCATGTCGGCACATCCGGAAGACGTTCGCTGGTCTTATATCCAGCCAGACACGCTTAACGGCGCCCTGCAATACAAGAACGGGATCCCGATGTACTACATTTCCAAATTCTCCTTCCAGGGAGGAAGCCCAACGCTAAGTTCTCCGATCATGTTCCGCCTGGCGGAAATGTATCTTAACCGGGCGGAGGCCGAGGCGAAATCCGGCCAGGCCGGCCCGGCCCTCAACGATGTCGACTTGATCCGTTCAAACCGCGGACTCCAGGGCAGCCTTTACAATGGACAGGTTCCAGCCGGCTCTACCTTGCTCGATGTTGTGTTGAAAGAAAGACGTCTCGAACTAGCCTTTGAAGGTCACCGGCCTTTCGACGTCTACCGGAACAAACTGAGTCTGAACCGTACCTATTGGGGTTATCACCTTCCTGGTCTCAAGGTTTCCGATATCAACCTGTCGGTCCAACCCGCCGGTTATTCCGGCATGATCATCGCGCCGACCGATCCAAAGATAATTTATTATATACCCATCGATGAGATCAATTCGAATACGCTTTGCACCCAGAACCCATAAAATTCTAAAAATGATCCATCCACAACAAAAAAATAGTAATAAGATGAAACCATCCAAATTCACCCCCGGCCTGCTGATCCTGGCTTCAGCCTGCCTGTTATACTCCTGCATGTTTTTCTCCTGCAAGAAGACTTCATCCACGCCGGCTTCCGATATTTTTTATTCCACCACCATCGACGGATACACGGTCTCCTTTACCAATCAAACCACCGGAGCCACTTCCTACAAATGGGATTTTGGCGATGGAACATCCTCTGCCGAAGCCAGCCCGGTTCATATCTATCCGGGCAAAGGGAAATATGTACCTACCCTCTATGCCACCAACAAGGCGGGTTTGACAGACTCCGGATCCACGGTGATCCATATCTCCAAAGCATCGGCAGTAAGTCTGACTGACAACACCCTGACAGACTGGGATACCGTCACCAACAATATGATCATTTCAGGCCCCGGCGGCGGGAATTTCATCAAGGCGAAATTTGATTATAACAGCAACTACCTGTACTGCTACTTCGAAATGAATGCCACTGTCGCCCAAGGCAATATTTTCGACTTCTATTTCGATGCGGACAATAACACCGCTACAGGATACAATAGCTGGATGTTCAACAATGCCGGCAACGATGTGGTACTGGAAGGCTCCCTGTTTGCAGGCGGCTGGATGAATGTCTTCTACTTCGCAGGTGGCAGCGACCAGGGCTCATGGACCTGGAATACCATGAACATCACCAATTTCTACCAGATCGGCACTATCGTTCAGGATGGCCCCGTGTTGAAGTTCGAAATGAGCCTGACCCGTGCAAAGCTCCAGGGATTCCTTGGTACAGGCATCAGGATCGGGGTCTCTTCGACTAAGGATGATTGGAGCGAGACCATCGGGACGATTCCTGACCAGACAACGCCAGCTTTTTCCCTGGACATGAGTGAATGATCCATGACTGAATAATTATCTAAAAAAATTATATGAATTTTTTTCTTAAACGATCCTTCCTGTCAAGGATCATAGTCCTCCTTTTACCAGGAATTTGCCTCTTGTTCCTGATCCGGTGCAGTAAATTCGACGCCCCGGCAAAATATACGCCCATTGCTGCCGATACGGTCCGATATGTGGAAAACGACACCGATTTTGCCAATCCGGAACGCGGTTTTTACCGCTACAGCGAGACGCATGCCAACAATTATATCCCTCTGGACAGCAACCAGATGAAAAAATGGCGAACCTTGCAACAGGCAGATGGAGGAGGCAATTACCAGATCTACAGTACCCTGATTTTCCGGTACTTCGTGCTGGATGGATTGACCAATTCTGTCCTGCCAGCGGATCTGTTGACAAAAATACAAACAGACTTCGATCTGGCGAGGGCAGCCGGTGTCAAACTCATTGCCCGCTTTGCCTACACCATCACTACCCATCCAGGTGGTTGTCCGGACAGCGGCGAATGTCCTCCATACGGTGATGCACCCAAATCGACCGTCTTGCAACATATCTCACAGCTGGCCCCATTGCTCCAAAAAAATGAAGACGTCATTGCCTGTATGCAACTTGGATTCATCGGTATCTGGGGCGAGAACTACTATTCCGATTATTTCGGCGATGCTTCAGGCAATGGGAATGGCCAACTGTTTGACAACAACTGGCAGGACAGGATCGACGTCCTGAAGGCATTGCTCACTGCCCTCCCGGCAGACCGCATGATCCAGGTACGTTATCCGCAGTTCAAACAAAAATATGTCTACGGTATCGATGCTCCTGTATCATCCGCGGCCCTTACTACGGCGCAGGCCTTTACCCAAACGGACCAGGCCCGCATCGGCATGCATAATGATTGCTTTATCTCCAGCGCCAATGATTACGGCACCTACGACGACTATGGCACTTCATCGACCCCGCGGCAAGGCGCAACTTCCGTACTAAGGTCCTTTGCATCAGCCGACAACCAGTTTGTTGCCGTCGGCGGCGAAACCTGTGACGATGCCTATAGTCCTCAGAATAATTGCGAGAACGCAGGCATCGTGCAAACAGAACTCAATACTATGCACTACAGTTTTTTGAACTGTGCCTACAATAATGACCTCAATAATATCTGGGTTAGCGGTGGTTGCATGGACAATATCAAAAGGAACCTGGGTTATCGCTTTGTGCTAAAGAACGGCCTGTTTCCAGCGTCTGCCGTTCAGGCAGGCCTGCAGTTCAAATTCACGCTCAATCTCGTCAACCAGGGCTATGCCTCTCCGTTCAATCCACGTCCGGCCATGCTGATCATGCGAAATCAGTCTACCAACAAAGAGATAGTCTTTAAACTGGCTTCCGATCCCCGGACCTGGTTCACCGGAAATGTACAGGTCAATGAGACCATTTCCACCGATGCTGCCATGCCTAAAGGCAAATACAGCATGTTCCTGTACATGCCGGATAACTCCGCCACCATCGCTGCAAGGCCCGAGTATGCCATCCGGCTTGCAAATGCCAATTGTTGGGAAGCGACTACAGGATATAACGATCTTTCCGTTACTTTGACGATCAACTAAAAGGTGAGCGTCATTTCATAAATGAACAGATACATGCCATTTCGAACGCCGGTTATAGTCTTTCTAAGTATTGCCATTCCCTTTTTTTCGGTTTGCGCACAAACCCAAAATCTTCAGCCAGCCCCCTCAAAAAGCCTGGGCTCTAAAACACTAGCCTTGCTTCCAGGGGAAAAATGGTGGGGAGGAGCAGTTACCGAGGGACAAAGGATGCCGTTTGAAGCCGGTTATACCCTTAACCTCAATGATGGCAACAGGGGCAACCAGGCCGCGCCCCTCCTGCTGTCTTCTTCCGGACGGTATGTGTGGAGCGAGCAGCCCTTTGAATTTACCGTAGGAAAGGACAGCCTCGTTATTTCAAGCGCCAGGGATTCTATCTTTATGGGTCAGTCGGGTAATACTTTAGCCGGGGCCTACCGGAGCGCGAGCCGTTTTTTCCCTCCATCAGGCAAAATGCCGGATAGCCTGTTGTTCACACGCCCCCAATACAATACCTGGATTGAATTGATCTATAATCAGAATCAGGCTGACATTTTAAAATATGCGAATGGCATAATTGACGCCGGGTTTTCACCGGGTGTCTTTATGATTGATGACAACTGGTTCGATAGTTACGGAAGGTTTTCGTTCAGGAAAGACCGTTTTCCCGATGCCAGGAACATGATCCGGCAGTTGCATCAAATGGGGTTTAAGGTCATGGTTTGGGTATCGCCTTTCATCAGCCCGGATAACGAGGTCTTTAGGGAGGTTCAGGCGCAAAGGCTCTTCCTCTTTGACAATAAGGGGCATGACACGCTCCGGTGGGAAAATGCCGAAGAACCTGCCCTGATCCATTGGTGGAATGGGTACAGCGCCCTGCTGGATTTCACGAATCCGGCTGCTATCAGGTGGTTTGAGGCAAAGCTTCGTTCCATGGTCGATGAATACGGCATCGATGGTTTCAAGTTCGATGCCGGTGACACGGAATTTTATCCCTCCTCAACCGTATCTTTCCAAAAGGTCAATCCCAATGAGCAATGCATGATATGGGGTACTTTTGGTCTCGGGTATCCGCTCAACGAATACCGCGCCATGTGGAAGCGGGGTGGTCAGCCCCTGGCAGAGCGCCTTCGAGATAAATCCCACACTTTTGAGGACCTGCAGAAATTGATTCCCCATACTCTCCTGGCTGGACTGCTGGGATATCCTTTTGTCTGTCCCGACATGATCGGTGGCGGCGATTTCAGCTCCTTCACCGGAAGCAAGACCATCAACCAGGACCTTATTGTCCGGTCTGCTCAGTGTCAGGCCCTGATGCCCATGATGCAGTTCTCGGTTGCTCCCTGGCGGGTGCTGGACGCAGCTCACCTGGCGGCAGTAAAGGATGCCGTAGCCCTGCGTAGCAGGTTCACACCGCTGATCATGCAACTGGCCCGTGATGCCGCCATATCCGGAATACCTCTTGTACGCAGCCTGGAATACGTTTTTCCTCACCAGGGTTTCGAAAATATAAATGATGAATTTATGCTGGGTAACAACTTGCTGGTTGCCCCTGTTCTGACCGCTTCTTCCGGAAGAATTGTTGTTTTCCCTAAAGGACGATGGAAGGACGCCAAAGGAAATGTTTTTAAAGGACCCGGAACAAAAGAATGGAGTGGCCCCCTGAATGAGTTACCTTATTTTGAATTGGTACGTTGAGCGAGTCTGCAAATGAGAATAAGACGGTAAGTTAGACACCTGCTTTTTGCCTATTAAAAGTCTTAATTTATTGTTAAGCAAGCATTTCTGACTAGTTCGATAGTTATGCCTTAAGTGTTACTATTTAATAGGTTGTTTTTTGGCATGGCAGAAATGATGAAATAATTTGTTAATTTAGATCAGGGGCCTGGAGGATATTCAAATCAATCTGCCCTCATTCTTAATGGTTAATGTTCTGACTGTAGCTTGACTTGTTCGGCCTTATTTTTTTATAATAAATTTCTATGGCGAAAAATAAACAGGAGTATAGCGGAGATCTGACACTAACCAATAAAACTATTTCTTTCAAGGGAACTACGATCCAATTGAAAAGTATTGCCAGGTTTCAGCAATTTGAACTTACACGAATCAATAGCATTGGCATCCCTTTGATGCTGGTAGCAGGCCTGGCAATTATTATATTCATGAATTACCTGTTTTGGGGACTAATCTTTATTGTACCTGCGGCGTTAATAATATATGCCGGGATTAAGGAGCGGCAAAAGCCAAAACTTTACGAAATCGTCCTGGAGCTTGCTTCCGGGGGTTTACATAATATTGTTAGCGCGGATGAGCAGGGCATAAGGTCATTATACTCAAAAATTAAAGAAGCGATGCAAAATGAAGAGAATCCGATAAATTATCATCTTAATTTCAAGAGTGGAAAAATCGATTTTAACACGGGAGATACATATAATGTAAAAGATTCTCAAATAGGTGCTTTAGGAAATGCAGCTTCCGCATCCGGAACTATTTTCAATACAACCTATAACAAGCCTTCGTAAAATAAAAATATATTTATATGGGTGATAACTATAATATCGGTAATTCACAAGTGGGTGCGATAGGCAAGAATGCCAATGCAACTAATATTTCTTTTAATGGGGATAACGCCCCTGAAACCGATTATATAGGCCTTCGGGAAGAACTGATCGGGCTTTTAGAGCATGTCTCCGGGTTAAAGCTGAGTCACGAACAGGAAAAGGATGTGGACAATATAAAAAGGGCAATTGTTGCCACTGAAGGGCAGGAGCCCGCAAAAGCCAAAACGATACTCAAAGGTATTGGCAGATGGGTACAAGATGTAGCAAAAGAGATAGGGGCCAAGGTTTTTGCTGAGCTTATTTTCCGTTAAATGATACTTCCCCCGGTTAATTAATACTTTGGACATTTCAATTCCAGCTACCCAATATCCGTCCCTTCCTGGTAACATATTTTCCGGTATTGAATTGAATTCCTAACATTATTGATGATCAATAATGTAAACACTATCCGAAGATGGATTGTAAAAGATGCACTGTCCAAATAGATTTATATCGTGAATATGAAATCGGCTACGAACTATACCAATAAACAAGTTTTTTTTATTGAGGGCAATAATGATAATGGATGTCATATTGGTTTCGGAAATTAATAATCAACAGAGTTGTCGAAAGGGGTTAGCTATTTGTATATAGGAGGCTCGCTCCGGATTGTATTTTTCCGCCCGTTCGCTTTGACGAGCAAGCTAAGCTACAGGATGTCAAGGCCTATAAAAGGTTGACTGATTAAATAATTGGTGGCGAAGGTAAAAAACCATCAGAACCCATCAAAGTTCTGGTGGTTTTTTTGTGCCAGGCCTTTGGTTTTAGCAGATCCTGGCTATGCATCTGTTCGGGTGTCAATAGGTGATTGCTCATATGAGGTCGTTGCCTATTGTATAATAACACACTTTCCTTCAACTCTTGCTCAGCCTGCTGCCTGTTGTCAAACAATTCGTCCAGCCCAAATTCCTGCTTTAATATACCATTTACCCTTTCGGCATTCGCATTGTCATAGGGGCTTCCATTTTGAGTCATGCTTATGGCGATAGTATAATGCGGAAGAATTACTTGTGCTGTTTCTCAGTGATAAAATACTCTATGAAATACAAGATGAAGACCTTGGCGAAAAGGCATTAAAGGTTGCGGAAGAACGTGTTAAATATTTAAAATCGAACAAAAACAAATGACGATTAAGCTATGACAGTTTTTTGTGTGGTAACTCAAAACTATCAATATTTACAATGCTCTTTTTTATTCTTTAACTGGCAACTTGGGTTAATTATTATCGTTAAGTTGGTAGTATTTACTTAATTTTGCGTCCGAAAATACAGAGCGTATGACAACACAGGAATTCATTGCCGCAGCATTGCTCGAAGACGTGGGCAGCGGCGATTACTCTACACTGGCATCCATACCAGCCGATGCGAAAGGTAAGGCGGTACTTAAAATAAAGGAAGAAGGCATACTGGCAGGCATGCAGCTGGCGCAGGATATTTTCCATCATCTGGAAGAAGATGCAAAATTCACCCTCTATAAAAAAGATGGCGATGCTGTAAATAATGGCGAAACCGCGTTTACCGTTGAAGCCAGCGTGCATACCATATTAAAAGCAGAAAGACTGGTGCTTAACTGCATGCAGCGCATGAGCGGCATCGCAACGCTTACCAATAAGTACGCCGATAAAATAAAAGGCTACAAAACCAAAATACTCGATACCCGCAAAACCACGCCGCTGTTCCGCGAATACGAAAAGCAGGCAGTGCGCATTGGCGGCGGTTACAACCTTCGCATGGGCTTGTACGATATGATCATGCTGAAGGACAACCATATCGATTTTTGTGGCGGCATAGAGCAGGCCATACAGAAAACCAACGAGTACCTTGCGGCCAACAACCGCAACCTGAAAATAGAAATCGAGACCCGTAACCTCGATGATGTGCGCCGTGTGCTTGCTGTGGGCAATGTACACCGCATCATGCTCGATAACTACTCGCCGGAACTATTGGAAGAAGCAATTGAGCTGATTGGCGGTAAGTACGAGACCGAGGCGTCGGGCGGTATCAATATCGATAACATTATTTCATATGCCCATACTGGTGTCGATTACGTCTCATGCGGCGCTATCATACATCATGCTGTGAGCATGGACCTTAGTTTAAAAGCACACAAAATATAGAGCAGATATTATCGCTGTTGTTATTATCTCGCTGTCACTAACCCTGATTCGGATGTCTTCCTTATGACCACATGCCTTTTGCCGATGTTTGGTCTTCTGACCAACAGCATCATTTCCCTTTCTGATTGAATACAGTTGCCAGTCAAGAAGTCACGGCAAGGGCTGAAATGGCTGAAAGGTTGGATTATTTTGAAAATTCCTTTCGTATAATCGTTCCTAAATCTTGAAGCAATCGCTCGTTAGAATGTATAAAAGATACAACTTTCATTCCCAAATCGGAAGTTTCCTTATTATAATTTTCGGGAGCTGAATCAAAATAAAACCTAGGAAATGTTGAGTGCATTGCCATAGCAGATGAATGTAGCTTTTCAAACACTTGTAATTCGTTTTTATTAAAATATAGGAACAAGTTAGAAAAAGCAGAATGGAGCTTGTTTATGGAAGGTCTAAACATTTCGTCCATTTCATTAACTGTATAAATATGTTTGACAACTTTATGGTATGATGTATCGGAGTATGTACGTTTGTAGTCGGCAACTAACAAAGTTTTCAACTGAAGAATACACCTTTCGGAATTTGTTGAAAGTTTTCTATATATAAATCGCTTTAAATTGTCGGGAATACGATAGAGGAAATTTCAAATATTTAATGTGTGGGAAAATCGTGTGTCACACTTGATTGCACTAGGGTGTTCGAAGTCCCCTACGGATTTTGGGGAATTCAGGTTATTTCCGGAGATTTTCACTGCATGGAGGCGTATTGGTTTATCAGCGTGTAATTGGTTTGGGGTCTTTTTTTCTTCCACCAACTTATCTTGTTGGGTGGTTGGCGTCCGGCCCTTCGATCGTTCTATTTACCCGTCTTGGTCATTATGGAATTGTAAATACTATCTGGTCTTCCGGGAAAAGCAAATTGGTGATCCATGGCCCTTCTTTGATCACCGCCTTTAATTTTTTTTTTGTCGCCGGCAGGGCATAGGCCAAATTGGTTTCTTTGGATTCATGCAGTTCCAACTTGGAGTCTAAAGTAATTGGTTGAGTTGTTGATGCTGCCCAGGTATGTCCTTCGCCGTCAATGATATAAATCCGGGGTTCTGAAGGTTTTTGTGCAATACCGCGGGCATGATTGGACATTGTGACATGCAGGATGATTGTGATGCTGTCCTGTGAAGCGGAAGGCTGTCTTTCCGCCCTATTGACGGTCGCACACCAGTCGTCAAAGCAGGCATCCGACCCCATTGGTACAGGGTGATCGGTTTTGGTCAAGAAAAAGCCCAGCCAGACCAGGCTGTATCCGGCTACAATATAGCATATAAGCCTGAATGACTTTTTAAAAGGCCTGCGCCGTATGGCTTTGACGATTAGCTCCAGCAACGTGATAAAAAGAGTCAGAAGGGTCACTAGGAAAATAAGAGTAGTCAAAGTTTAATGTTTGGATGTGAGATAGGCAATTAGGGTATAAACCGCGCCGATGATCAGCAGATTGAAGAAAAGGTTCATAAGGAAATCACTTACCGAATGCTGCCGTGCATTAATATCGATTGTAATATATATTGAATATATGATCGTAGCTGCAGCGATGAGCCAGGCGGGCATCGACGCAGGGATATATAGCAAGCCCGTGCGCCTGAACCAATTTAAATGCATAAGTAAATGATTAAAATGATAAGAGATATAATAATCATCAAAAGATTCTGCCAGGTCATGCTGATCAGTTCTTGTCTTCCAGGTCTAAGGATGCGGTAGACCTTCGTCACGTGGAGGGCATTGACCAACATAATACACATAGGCAGTAAAAGCAGCGACAAAACCGGGAGGATGGGATTATGTGCTGTTAGTTGATGAAGGCCGGAATTCAGGGTCGTCCCGGTTTTATAAAGGGTCTCCATCACGAGTGACGTAATCAGGAACAGCGGGACGGACAACCACCAAATGCTCAGCACCATTTTCCTTTTGGCCTGGCTGATCGCGTCGCCTAGCATGTCCTGGTGTTTCAAGTCTGACACCTTTGGTTTTGACATGTTGGTTAATATTTCATGCAGGTCTTCCATTTGAGATCAATAATTTGGAAATCTATATTTGGTTGCACTTTACCCTAAGTTTTTCCAGTCCTCTTGACAGCAGCGACTTCACTGTACCCTCATTTACATCTAGTATCTGGCAGATCTCTTTATTACCCTTGCCCTCAAAATAGCGCAAAGCTATCACCTCTTGGTATTTTACCGGGAGTTCCTTCAGATATTTCAGTATCGACTGGAACTGATTGTGCTGGATGAATTCCCTTTCCATTGTTGCCTTGTCATCCTGAAAATACTGACCGAACTTTTCGATGTCGCCGAGTTCGTGGCGTTTAAAGAGAGAAATATGTTTTTGCTTATTCCTGAAATACAAATTGACCTCATTGGTCGCGATCCGGTAAAGCCAGACCTTAACGGAAATACCGCGGTACTTAAAATGACGTATATAGATAAATGCCTTCAGGAAACTGTCAGCTGCAATATCTGCCGTATAATCGAAATCCCCGGTACGACGGAAGATGTAACCAAAAATTGGTTTATAATAAAGATTGAAAAGTTCCGAAAATGCGGAGGGGTCAGCTTTTATGCGGTTTAGCAGTTCAGTTTCGGACATTTCATTGCGGATTGCCCTTCAATAATACAAAACCCTGGTTTTGGTTGCAATAAATATTGGCTTTCAGCATCAAAAATCTTTTTTAAGGAAGTGCCACGACTAGCGGTCTAATATGATCGATTATTCAAGTTAGTACAGAGTATAGCCTTACTTTGATCTTTTGATGTTCCAGCATCAGTAGGGTAAAAGAAAAAGCCTCGTAAAATTAGTATTTACAAGGCTGATTCGTACCGCGTAGGGGAAACTAACTCCTCATTTCTCCGTGAAGCTTGGCCAATAGGGTAGTACGTTTCCTCTTCCCAATCATAAGTTCCTTAGGCATTAACGTGGCAATTTTGCCACTTGCAGAATTGACACGTATTAACGAAAACTACCGACACGAAAAGCCGCTCAATAATTTGATCGAGAGCTGCTTAAGTCATTTTTGGTGTTGTTAGGATTTGTTGAAGACCCCCGATGTTGCCCGACTTGGATTACCTGCGTGCCTTAACAGGCAACTCCGGTGATCCAAACCCGCTTTGCATTACCCAAAGG
>NZ_JBTLQH010000040.1:0-55749 GCF_054461575.1 Flavitalea flava | reverse complement strand
CATCATTGAGAAAAAAGCCGATAGTAAGGTTTTTCATCATTGTTAACATCCGGTCGAAATCAGCGTCAGGATAAAGGTATAAGGCACAACTAATATGATGTTTGGCATTATCCATCCAGATCCCGTACTTCCTTCCGAACTCCTCGGCGAGAAATCTCAATTCGCTGCTTCTTGGGTGCGGTGTAAATTTATTACAGAAATCCTTTAGGTGGATCCTGGGAGAATTGAACAAGTCTTCCAAAGAATAATAGGTGGAGGACATTATTAAATCCTGGTATTCATGGTGAATCCTATCCATTATTGCACCTGGACTGGATTCAGGCTTTTGCTCACGCATAGACTAAGGTTTAATGAGCAAAAGTTAGTAAGGATTATTATTTTAAAAAATAAGGACTTTTACATATTCAAAAATAGATGTATATTGGAATCTGTCTTTTTTTCCACTTAGTACCTAAACATTATCCTCTACATGGTTCCCATTATTTTATTGGCCGATGATCATAGTATGATCCGCAGAGCGCTTAGAGTTATCTGTGAGTCTTATGGATTCCAGGAAATATCGGAGGTCGGAACATGCAGTGCGCTTATGAAAGACTTATCCAAAAAAAAGTATAGCCATGTTATTTTGGATATGCTGCTTACCGATGGCAATACCCTGGAGGTTCTTCCCAATATTCAAAAATTATATCCGGATTTAAAGATCATGATATTTTCGATGCAGTCACCGGATGTATTTGCCAATGTCGTGAAACAATTTGGAGTGCACTACTATGCCTCGAAAGGAGATCCGGAAAAACAAACCATCGAAATATTATTGCGGTTCCTTAACAGCGACAAACAGACCAGGCGACAAACAGACCCGAAAAAACACGAAAACCCATTCTCTTCCTTATCGGTCCAGGAACTAAAAACATTACATTATTTACTGAAAGGAATGACAACCGTAGAAATTGCCGATACCTTAAATGTAAAACGGACCACCATTGCCACTTACAAACGCAGGATCCTGGATAAAACCAAGGCCAGCCATATCAGGGATGTATTGCAGATCGCTCCGTTATATGATGTCAATTGAGCGACTAACAGAAGCCTTCTCTCCATAATTACCATATTTATGGTATTGTTTCCGGCTGGAAGCAGAGATACATTTGTATCTTAAAATTATTAACCATGTCCAGTCAATATGTAAAGAACGAAGGTTTGTTTCCAGCGACAGTCCCCGCTGGCAAAGGCAGAGATTTTACCCGGGTCGTAAAAAACCTGAAATACCTTCAGAAGAATGCTCCGCATCTTTTTCCCTATAAAGAATCTTCTACAACATTCGAAACGACTATCCCTGCCTCCATTCTTTCAAAAATTCATCGTGTTTCATATAATGACCCGTCGTTAAATGACCATCCTGCCCTGGCTGCTTACCTCAGAGAGAACAGAATACCAGGACTGCAATTCGCTTCCAGAGGGGCTTTATTTACCGGCAATATTCATTTTGTACAGGTAACGTTCCGAACCCCTTCAGGAAATTTTGTGATCCCGGATGCAGACATGAATATGATCGTTAATTATGCTCAACATGCTATTGTTCCTATTATGCAATATGCTGCCCAATACGGTTCCAATAGCTCCACTATTTCCCCTGCCATTATATCCTATTCCGTAAATCTTTCAGGAACCACATACGACGATGGCGATCTGCAAAACTGGGTAAACGATATTGTTTCAATTAATCAATTTCCTCCGGAAACCTGTATTGTCATTGTGAGCCCGCAGGGTGTATCGGCTCCGAACGTAGGAGGCAATAGCGGTTATCATAGCAAGGCTGATACCCCATACGCCGTTTTTGGTGTATATGCCAACAGGCTGACCTTACAGGACTTTGCAGATGTTTATGCTATGGTGGTTAGTCACGAAATTGCAGAGATGATCGTCGATCCCGAGGCTGACATCAGCAATCCTGAAGTTTGCGATCCCTGTGATATCAATTGCGGAATCCTCCACAGGGCTTATTTTGATGATTCCAATCAATACCTTGGGACCAATCAATTGACCCCTCCGGGTGGTTTTTCATTCAGTTATTATATCTGCCCCCTTGTTATGCAAAATAGTGCAAACCTGTGTCCGGCTCCTGACAATGCTTGTAATTATTCCCCTTATCATAATATCTGGAAACAATTCCAACTTGCGCCAATAAACTTCGCGGCTCAAAATGGCTGCATTGCTTCCGTTTCGAGAATACCAAATAGTATGGAGATCTTCTGGATTGGAGGGGATGGCTCCGTATGGGATGCGTTTTGGTATGAAGGTATGTCCCAATGGGAACGCTTTCAGATTGCACCTCCGGGTATGGCTTCTCAAAGTGGAGGAATCGCTGCAGTTTCCCGGATTCCAAACAGCCTGGAGATTTTTTGGATTGGCGCAGATGGATCGGTGTGGGATGCTTTTTGGTATGAAGGAATGACGCAGTGGGATAGCTTTCAGATTGCCCCTCCGGGTATGGCCTCGCAAGGCGGGGGAATCACAGCTGTTTCAAGAATTCCTAACAGCATGGAAATTTTTTGGATTGGTGGGGATGGCTCAGTATGGGATGCATTTTGGTATGAAGGTATGACCGAGTGGGATCGTTTTCAACTTGCCGCTCCGGGAATGGCTTCGCAAAGCGGTGGCATTACGGCCGTTTCCCGGATTCCGAACAGCATGGAAGTCTTTTGGATCGGTGGAGATGGTTCCGTGTGGGATGCATTTTGGTATGAAGGTATGACCCAGTGGGATAGCTTTCAGCTTGCTCCACCGGATTGGGCCGCGCAAAATGGCAGCATCACGGCCATTTCCAGAATTCCTAACAGCATGGAGATCTTCTGGATCGGCGGGGACGGCTCCGTATGGGATGCGTTTTGGTATGAAGGTATGACGCAGTGGGATCGTTTTCAGCTTGCGCCACCGGCAATGGCCTCTCAAAATGGCGACATAACGGTTATTTCCAGAATCCCGAACAGTATGGAAATCTTCTGGATTGGTGGAGACGGGTCGATATGGGATGCGTATTGGTATGAGGGCATGACCCAATGGAATTACTTTCAACTCGCACCGCCTGATCTGGCTTCTCAAAGCGGCAGCATTACAGCCGTTTCCAGAATTCCGAATAGTATGGAGACCTTCTGGATTGGTGGAGACGGGTCGATATGGGATGCCTACTGGTACGCATAAAGGCTAATGGAGTTGCCCTATACAACGTAATCAGCGATGTCTTGAGATCACCCAAACTACAATTTCCACCCAATAGTAAAATCATAGATATAATCATTCTTCTTAGTATCGAGAGGCGGCTTACTATCGGTGTTGAGGGTATATTCGATACCAATATTAAAATGGTCGGACAGCTCATAGCTGATCTCTGAATGAACACCACTACGCAAGCGGCCGGACTCTGTCAGACTTGGCGATACTGTTATAGTAGATGCAATATCGATACGTTTGAAAATGTTGTATGAGTAAGTCATCGCAGCAAAAGCTTCAGCGCTGTTGAAAACACTGTCCGAAACAGTAAATTTCTCCCTATTATAAAGGAACCCGGCATATATATAGACCTTATTGGTATTTTTTCGCCGCAGATAGAACCCTGTGCCCAACATCTGGGTAAAGCGGCTGCTGACATCCTGCTCAGAACTATAGAAAAGGGACGACTGACCGATAAAGAACCAGTTGTGGGGTAAAATATATTTTTCGCTGAGGGTCAGATCTCCCCGGCTTCCTTTTATAGAGTCTGACTGTGTTGCAAAAGCATTGACGTCTAGCGAAAGGTCCCATTTGCTGACTTTATAATTCGCATTTAACCCGAAGCTGAACTGTTTTGTGCCATCGGACTTGGTTGCGGTATAACCAAGGTTGGTTTTTAGCGTTAATCTGTCCCGTGCCCGCGGATTGACAAATTCTACTACCTGGTCGATATTGCTTTTGTCGATGCAAAAAGTAGAATCGGCTGTTTGAAAGATGGCCTTTGTACGATTGGTGCTGTCGATCCGCACACTTGCTTTAAATATCCTGCCTTTGCTGTCGGAAACCCGATATTGCCTTTCAGCTCTCAATGAAAGGACATCATTCCAATTAATAGCAATGTCTCCGGGTGAATAGGGCGTCTTAAGAAGCACTATACCGTTGACCATCGACTTGATCTCACCGACCAGAATGTCCCCCTGCCTGACGATCACCGTATCCTTTTGGGCCAGCGCTGCGATCTGAATGGAGAATAGCAGAAAACAGAAAAAACAGATTTTTAAAATGCAAGATTCCCTTTTGTACATAAAATTACAACTGCCTCTAAAGTAGCAAATTTGTGTATACTAAAAATAAAATATTATTTGATTTATTTTTTCCCTAAAGGTGTTCTTTTTATCATGTACTTCAATGCCGGCTCATAAGAGTCGATGCTGCCAAAGGCAGGCTCGCGGGTATTCGAGTAAATGCTGTTCCCGTCCAGGTTGTAGATATTGAGCGTTACACGGGTATCGTAGCTGGCCGAAGTGTAGGATGTACCTCCATTATAAGAATAGGTCGACTTTTTTTCCTTGTCATCGCTCTTTTTGGTATCTCTGGAAGAATAACCGCTGTTGGAAGAGACGGTTCCTTTATTCTGTATGGAATAAGAACCCATAATAACATATTCCACACCTAGGAATTCCGCCCACTCCTTTGGCGTCTTTGTGGCCAGGTCCCCAACTCCCAGTTTACTCTTTGCCAGTAATGCATTGGTAACATTAGGATCCTGTATGGTCTGGAGAGGTCCGGTGCTGCGAAGCGCATTGACACAAGTTACCTGCACCTGCTTACTGAGGGATTCCACTGACAGGGACGGATCATTGGACATTATTTCGAATGGAAGTACGGCAACCTTATTATTATGCTGCTCCGGGGACGGAGCGGTAGTTGCAGCCGGTTTATCATTCACCACTGGCCCTGCATTTGGCGAATTGATCACTTCCACGCGGCCGCTGCCGAATTCTATCCTGGTGATCTGCTCCTTTTTTAGTTCATATTCCAGGCTTTCACCCGCATAGGAAAATTTGATGGACGTATCATTGATGGAGAGCACTTTTCCCGTCTTCTTTTCTCCGCTAAGCATGATTATCACATCCGGCTTAGCTTGGGCGAGAGATCGGATCGAAAAGAAGCTACATTGCAGGAATACAACAAGGGATAGCAGGTAACGAATAAGAATTCTCATATTTTTAGCGCGGTTTTTTAATACACAATATTATGAAACAAATTACAAACTATGCCTGTGAAGACCCTAATTCGTCCATTAATTCAGTTACCGGCTTAATGCTCATCTCCTTATTTACGGAATTCTAAGGGGTACCGAATCGGGACAATACTTTTTGTCTATGTTTCTTTCCCCATTCTTTTATACTCGTTGTCACTACATTTAATGTTTTCCCATGGTTTGTGATAGCGTACTCTACACTTATAGGTTTAGTACTTAAAACCGTCCGCGTTATTAACCCATTCACTTCAAGTTCCTGTAATTCTTTGGACAGCATTCTTGGGCTGATGTCGATTTCCCTCATTAGTTCTTTAAACCGAAAGGGTTTATGCTGTAAAACCAGCAGGATGATCAGTTTCCACTTCCCGCTTATGATTTCTATCGCATCGCGCAGGTGAATAATGCTCTGTTTGTACTCTTCAATTTTTTTCATGATATCTTCTGTGTAACCGGTATACATTAGGTAACGGCTACCTCAAAGATACTATAGTCATTTAAATTTGTACAAACTAAAATCATTAAATAAAAGTCATATGATAGTCATTACAGGAGCAACAGGCAAAGTCGGTTCAAAGACAGTTTCTGAATTATTAGCACGGGGCAGGCATGTAAAAGCTATTGCACGCAATGCTGAAATATTGGGAACACTAAAACGGCAGGGAGCCGAAATAGCCTTGGGCAATATGCTTGATACAGCCTTTTTAGGTAAAGCTTTTGAAGGTGCCGAGGCTGTGTTCCTAATCATCCCGCCCAATATGCAGGCTGCAGATGTTTTAATCTTCCAGGAGAAAATAGGTCAGGCGCAAATGGAAGCCATCAACCATGCCGGCGTAAAAAATATTGTTTACTTATCCTCCCTGGGAACCGAGGGTACTGAAAATGGCAGCCTGGTAGCAGGATTAGGCAAAATGCAAAAAAGATTAAATTTTTTGCCAGACGATATTAATGTTCTCACCCTGCGTCCCACCGGTTTTATGGAAAATCTCCTAAATCAAATCGACATGATCAAATACAAGAACAGGATAGCGTCGCCTTTAAAAGCAGATCTTAAAACAGGATTTATTGCCACTCAGGATATTGCAGGGGTGGCTGCCAATAGCTTGGACAAGCTGGATTTTATAGGAAAAACTTCCCTTGACCTATTGGGTAACAGAGATTATACACAAAGAGAAATGGCGGGTATTATTGGAAGAGCGATTGGTAAACCCGGATTGGATTATGTGGAAATATCCTTCGAAGATAACAAAAGGGCATTGATGCAATACGGCATTTCAGAAAGTGTGGCCGATGCCATGAATGTCATGTGGAAAAATGTAAACGATGGTTTGTATCGGGTAAAAAGGACTCCTGAAACCATAACTCCGACTACCCTGGAATATTTCGCGGAACATGATTTTAAAATGGCGATGTCCCGCAAATGATGCCTTTTGGGTCAGGCCAATATATATTTAGCCTTGCCGGGAGAAAGACATTGCGGGAGTTTTTCCAAAAATAACTATATTGCAAAACGGCCATTACTCTCTTATCCTGGATCTGGTTCCTTATTTTTTACTCCTAATAACCGGAATAACTTGGTAAATGTCGCTCTGCATAACGAACGGGAATTATTAACGCGCCTGGCAAAAAGAGACGCGGAGGCCTTCACCCTCTTATTCAATAACTACTGGCCCCGGATCTATTCTTCCATATTGGTGATCAGCAAATCGGCGACCCTGGCAGAAGACATTGTACAGGAAATCTTCACCCGTTTGTGGCAGGAACATGAAAAAGCCGCAGAGATCAATGACCTCTCTTCCTATTTATTTATTGCCGCCCGTAATAAAGTATTGAACCGTCTGTCGAGAGTGGACGTGGAACTAGCCTATCAGTCTTATTTACTGCACCAGGGTCAGGAACCCGGAAAGGCAGACCAGGTAACCTACCGGGAGTTGGACCAACTGGTAAAATCCGGCATGCAACAGTTACCCCCCCAGCAGCAGCGGGCATTCCAACTGAGTCGTTTCCAGGGGTATACTTATGAACAGATAGCCGAGGAAATGCAGATCAGCCGGTCAACGGTAAAGGACCATATCGTAAAAGCGCTGGCCGCTTTACGTCAATATCTCAAAGCCAACGGCTACGCTTCCTTATACCTTTTACTCTTCCATATCCTTTTTGGTTAATTCCATATCTCCTTCAATTATTTTTTTTGGAGACAACACACCCACTCGAACGAGTTATCTGTCTTCATACTATAGGCCTATAAATTTCGCCCGCAAATGACACCAGAAGCTGTACAGCAATTATTGGATCGATACATATCGGAAGAACTGAGCCGGGAAGAGTTCTTTGTTTTGTGGGAAACTCTTTCACAGGATGAATTTCGTCCCCAATGGCAGCAACAGGTAGAAGCCTTGCTGCATTCGGGTACTTATGATGAGTTGGCCGACAAAGAACAACAGGCCAAGGTGCTGGCCGCCATCCTGCAACAACAGGCAGCGCCTGCTCCCGTCAGAAGCCTGACCAGCCGTTTCAGATGGTGGGCCGCGGCCGCGGTCGTGCTGGGGCTGAGCCTGGCTGGATATTGGTGGTCGCAAAGTCCGGAGCAACCGGTCCTTGTTCAGCAAAAACCCGCCGACCCGCAACCTGGCAAGCAGGGCGCTGTGCTTACCCTCGCAGACGGCTCACTGATTGTTCTGGACAGCATGCGGAATGGTTTGATTGCCACACAGAACGGGGCAAGGGTGGAACTGAACAATCATAAGGTGTCCTACGCCCCTGCGGGTAAGGCCAGCGAGGCTGTAGTCTATAATTTGCTAAGCACGCCCAAAGGCCGTCAGTTCCATGTACAACTACCGGATGGCACAGAGGTATGGTTGAATGCAGCCAGTTCTATCCGCTATCCAACTATCTTTTCTGAAAAAGAACGAAAAGTGACCATCACCGGGGAAGCCTATTTCGAAGTGGCAAAGAATAAGGAAAAACCATTTATGGTCGACATCAATGGTAAAACAGGGGTGGAAGTCCTGGGAACAAGCTTCAACGTGAACGCCTATGCTGATGAACCGTATATCAATACCACCTTACTGGAAGGAAGTATTCAGGTAGTGAATCGGCCTTTAACCGACGGCACTGCAACAAACAAAAAAGGCGTTGTGCTGAAACCCGGACAACAGGTTCGGATCAGTGGCCAGGAGATGAAATTGCCCGAAAATGCCGATCTGAAAATGGCGGTGGCCTGGAAGGAGGGTTCATTCCAGTTCAACTATACTAAACTCGATGAGATATTACGGCAATTTGCCCGTTGGTATGATGTGGAGGTGATCTATGACCAAAAGGTCCCGGATTTTGTACTAAGCGGAGCCATCAGAAGAGATTTTACATTATCGGAAGCCCTCATGACATTGGAAAAAATGGGTCTCCGTTTCAGGATCGAAGGAGGAAAACTAATCATCCTGCCTTAATCATGCCATAAGCCTTATTCCAAAAAAAACCTAAAGAACCGATTGACGTACGGGCCCGGAAAATGGCCGGTATGCAGAAAAACTACTACTGTAGCAATGGGCGGAGCTGTGTCCGACCCGATCAATTACTCAACCAAACTACTTTTATGCGAAAAATGCCCCATGAGAACAAGCTCGCCGTTGAAAAAGGCCCGCCGATCATTTCAAAAAAGCGATTTTACCGGACCCTAACGATCATCCTGCTGATGGCCGTTGTACTGCAGGTACCGGCGGATGCAGTGGCACAATCCGCCCCTGCTAATGTATACGTCACATTCAGCGGTAAACACGTTACCCTGAAACAGGTATTTAACGAAATAAAAAAACAAACCAACTATGATGTGCTTTATAACCCCGAACAGGTAGACACTATCGCCACCATTACGGTGAATGCGAAGAACCAACCTATTGAAGCCTTCCTTAAAACGATCCTGGTCAAACAGCCTTTGACATACACCTTTATCAATTCCACCATCGTCATCTTTCGTAAACCGGAAGGACAGCCCAACTCGTCCTTTGAGGATCCTATGGGCCGCGATATTTCCGGTGCCGTGTTTGACGAAAAAACAACAGGACCGTTGGCGGGTGTGAGTATTGTGCTGAACCATGCCGGCAAAGGAACTCAAACGGACAGCAGGGGTTTATTCACCCTGAAGAACGTGAACGGGGATGACAGTATTACTTTCTCTATTATAGGCTATGAATCGGTTTCCCTGCAGGTCAGGGCAACGGGTAATACACTGGGAGTGGCCATGAAGATCGCTACCAATAACCTCGATGAGGCCGTCGTACAAGCCTATGGTATTACCAGCAGACGACTGGCCACCGGCAATATTACCAAGGTGCGCGGAGAGGAGATCCGGAACCAGCCAGTTATGAACCCTCTCCTGGCATTACAGGGTAGAGTGCCTGGCATGATCATTACACCCACTCAAGGTAACGCCAGTTCCCCTGTTAAAATAGAAATAAGGGGGAGGAACTCACTGAACAAAACATTTTCAGGTGAGCCCTTGTACATCATAGATGGTGTTCCCCGTGCTGCACTTGACGTAAGTAGTGCGATCCAATACCAGTCGGGTGTATCTCCTGGTTTTGTGCAGGGAGGTATTTCACAGGCTGGAGGCCAGAGCATTCTCTTTGGCATGAATCCAAATGATATTGAAAGTATCGAAGTATTGAAGGATGGTGATGCAACAGCCATTTATGGCTCCCGTGCAGCAAACGGTGTGATCATCATTACCACCAAAAAGGCGAAGGCAGGGAAGACCTCCTTTATGATGGGTATTCAACAGGGGGTCACCGATGTGCCGCATCATAGTAAAATGATGAATACGCAGCAGTACCTCGCCGTACGCAGGGAGGCATTCAGGAACGATGGGATAGTGCCTGATATCTCGAATGCACCGGACCTGGTAGCATGGGATACTACGCGCTATACCGACTGGCAAAATAAGTTACTGACCCTTGGTCGGTCCACCAATATAAACGGAGAGGTATCAGGAGGCGATTACCAGAACGCATTCAGGCTCAGCAGTAATTATTCTACACAAAAAAGTGTTTTTGATCAGAGCGGAAAGGAGGAAGCCCTGACCACAGCCGCCACCTTTTCTCATATCAGCCAGGACCAGAAATTATCTGCCACACTAAGGATCGGTTATACGTATACATTTGTGGATGCAATAGCTATTAACGACATGGCCCTGCCACCCAATGCGCCTCCGGTATACGACAGTACCGGAAGGATGAACTATGCCGAGTGGAATGTGGGGACAAACGCATCGGTGGGAAACAGGTATCCCTTCACAAGGTTACTGCAGCCATCCATCACCAAAACCAATAATCTCCAAACCAGCCTTGCGATTGGTTATGATATCATAAAGGGTCTTAAATTCAGTGGTACTGCATCCTATAGCAATGCGCAAAGCACGAACGACTGGTTCATTCCCATTTCTTCCACCGACCCCGCATTGGGGTCATTGGGTACAGCAATTTACGGAAGTTCAAAGTTCGCCAACTGGAGTTTGAGCCCGCTCCTGACCTATACCCGTTTGATCGGGAAAGGAAGACTGGAGATCTTCGGAGGGGCCTCATTGGAAAGCCAGTCCACCAGCACGCTTAACACTACCGCATTTGGCTTTACCAATGATGAACTGATCCAAAGTGTCGGTAATGCATTGTTCCAGCAGTCAACGGAAGGTTATGGCTTATATAAGTATGCAGCTGCATTCGGGCGCATCAACTTCAACTGGGAAAATAAATACATCATTAACTTTAATGGAAGACGGGATGGATCCTCCCGTTTTGCAACAGACAGACAGTATGGGAATTTCGGGTCTGTGGGCGCCTCCTGGAATATTTCGCAGGAAAAATGGATGAGGCAGATCCTGCCATCCTGGTTCAGTTTCTTCAAGATCCGGAGCAGTTATGCGCTAACCGGGAACGATGGCATTGGTGATTATCAATACTTATCGCAATGGGCGACCACTACCGGAGGTCCCTCTGGTACGCTGTACGATTATGATGGGGTCCGCCCCTTTGTTCCCATCCACGCAGTAAACCAGGATTATCACTGGGAAGCCAATAAAAAACTGGAAGCTGCGGTAAGCCTGGGTTTTTTGAGAGACAGGCTTAACCTCGATGTTGTTTATTTCCGTAACGTTTCCGGCGATCAGTTAACTACCCTTCCAACCCCTGCTTACACCGGTTTTCCTTCCGTAGTAGCCAACTCTCCTGCTAAAGTGGAAAACACCGGGATCGACATCTCGCTGGATTTCAGGATTATTCAGGATAGGAAATTTTCCTGGTCTGCCGCCTTCAATATTGGATTCAGCAAGAACAAATTACTGGCCTATCCCGGTCTTGAATCATCTCCCTATGCCACCCAATATAAGATAGGCCAATCGTTGAACACCAGGTATATGCTTCATTATATTGGAATAGATCCGTTAACCGGCGATTACAGTTTTGCCGATTATAATAAAGATGGATTTATCACTTCGAACTTCAACCAGATACCCGGAGAAACAACGGACGACCGGTATGTGGCCATGAACTACAACCCTAAATATGATGGGGGTTTCAGGACCGAGCTGTCCTATAAAGGTTTTAATCTGGGACTTGTTTTTATTTTCCGCAAACAGATGCAGGTGAATCTTTTTGGTAATTATCCGCCAGGCAAGATGATAAATATGTACCTGCCGGCCGATGCACTCAAAAGTTACTGGCGTACACCCGGGGATCATGCGATCTACCCTCGTTTTACCACCATGCCAACCGCATTACTGGTGAACTCAGATGGCAGTTATACAGATGGGTCTTTTCTTCGGCTGAACAATATTGTCTTTGGTTATACCTTATCAGAGAAATTTATAAAAAAAGCAGGGTTCAAGAGCTGCCGGTTCTCGGTGAATGCCAATAATATTTTTACCATCACCCGGTACAAAGGCATAGATCCCAATGTACTCGATCCCTCTAGCCTGCCTCCGGCCAGGATCATTGTTGGTAACTTATCGTTTACTTTTTAAATGTCGTCCCATGCTAATAAAACAAAAAACCATACTATTATCGCTCATCTGCATTTTGTGTGCTCTTCTGCAGCCATCCTGCAAGAAACTGGTCAGTATTCCGGGACCTAAAAATACCATTACCACGGCACAGGTGTTCGTCACGGATCTACAGGCGCAAGGGGCTATGGCAGGGATCTATACCCGTATGATCAATGGTAAGGATCAGTCCACCATCTCCACGGCTTCGCAAGACGTGTGGAGTGCAGGGCTTGTCAGTTTGTTGGGGTCTTTGTCTTCGGGGGAATTATATAATTCAGATGGTCCCGGAACACTGGAGTATTATCTGTTTAGTACCAACAAATTGAATATTACCTATTCCACAAATACCTACAAACTGTGGAATACTGCTTATAATACGATCTATGGAGCCAATTCAGTGATCGAAGGAATAGCAGCATCTACATCTGTGTTACTCGGGGATGACGCGAGGAAAAAACTCACAGGTGAGGCAAAATTTGTGCGTGCACTGGCCTATTTCTATCTCACCAATCTTTTTGGAGATGTACCCCTCGCGCTCACGGTAGACTTTAATAAAACAGCTACCATGCCAGGAACCCCACAGCAGCAGATATACCAGCAGATCATCGCAGACCTGAAAGAGGCACAGGCTTCCCTTCGGTCGGATTATGCTGTGCTAAATGAAAGGGGCCGGCCCAATAAATGGGCAGCTACTGCACTTTTGGCAAGGGTCTATCTCTACCAGGGCGATTACCCAAATGCCGCTGCCGCTGCCACCGATGTTATTAATAATAACAATCTATATGCGTTGGAAACAGATTTGAACCAGGTTTTCCTTAGCACCAGCAAGGAAGCCATCTGGCAACTGAAACAAACCGACCAGAATAGTACGGTGCAGGATGCCACCCCTCAAGGTTATAGCATGTTACCTAACCCTCTACATACCGGAAGCACCTTTATAAGGTTATCGGACCAGCTGATGAATGCTTTTGAACCCGGTGACCACCGAAGGATAGATTGGATAGACAGCACCGATAATAGCAATAACCCGGGGCTTCCCTACATTTCATTCTATCCTGCTAAGTATAAGATCGGCGCAGCTAACCTTTCATCCGGTGCGGCCAAAGAATATTTTATGGTGCTACGTCTATCCGAAATGTATTTCATCCGTGCAGAGGCATCCGCACTGGGCGCTCCGGGAGGCCCTCCTGCAGCCATAACTGATCTCAACAGCATTCGCAACAGGGCGGGCCTGCCCGACCTGCCCATCTCTCTCAACAAAGACCAGGTGGTAACAGCCATTGCGCATGAACGCCAGGTAGAATTATTTACTGAATGGGGCCATCGCTGGTTCGATCTCAAACGGACAGGGCGCGCACAAACTGTGCTGACAACCATCCCCTTAAAATTGCCCTGGCTGGGAGATTACCAGTTGCTGTATCCGATCCCGCAAGGTGAGATCACCACCAACCATTTCCTCTTGCAAAACCCGGGTTATTTCTAAACCAAAACAACTATCTAAACCAAAATAACTAATTATATGTCAAATTCTCCCTACCCCTCCTATCATTCATATAACCGTTTCAGCGGCAAAAGAGCCATTCACTTATCGTTCGTGACCATGCTGTCTGTAATGTTTTTGATTTCTTGTGCAAAAGAAAGCATTCCTGCCGGTACGGCATCGCTTACGATTGCGAATGGGGTGACAGGCAGCAGCATCCTGTCGACCAACTTCGCCAGCGATGGTCCCGTCACCTTTTATACAGCGACTCAACTCGCTTATAAAGGATACGCCAAAAATCAGAACCAGTTCAATGCGTACAGCGGTTCCCAGCGGATAAGACTGTTCAATTATCCCGATACGCTGGCAAAAGACAAGCCACTGTTCGATCTTATGGTGGACCTACCCGTTGGTTCCATAAGCTCGCTGTTTCTGACAGGCACGATCGATGCGCCTGACACCCTATTGGTTCATGATATCATACCGTTCTTTCCACGGGATGATAGTGCGATGGGAATAAGGTTTGTAAATCTTTCCCTGGGCAGCGGCGCTATCAGTGTCAACATTCAGGGAGCGGTCAATGGGTCGGAAGTGACCAGCCTGGGCTACAAGGCCATCACTGATTTTAATCGTTACGCAGTGAAAAGTTCTCTGGCTGATTACGTTTTTGAATTCCGGGATGCTGCTTCGGGTACTTTATTAGCAAGTTATACCACTGACCAAATCAATAATCCCGGCGGGCCAAATCCCAACCTATGGATATACCGGAGTTTTACGATCGCCCTGGTAGGGAAGCCGGATGGCACAGGCGACAACGCCCCGGCAGCCTTTTTACTCTCACATTATTAAAAACAATGACGCTATAGGTCTATCACCCCTTATGCATTTATTCATCTTAAATTAATTATGAGCCATCACCAATTATGAGCAACATACTAAAAATAGAAAAGCTATCACATAAGTATAGCAGTTCCTGGGCCATCAGGGATATTAATCTTGAGATCGGTCAAACCGGAATCGTGGGTCTCTTAGGCTCCAATGGTGCGGGCAAGTCAACTACCATGAACATTATGTGCGGCGTGTTGAACCAGACGGAAGGCAAGGTCTTTATCAACGGCGTAGATGTGCGTGAAGAACCGGAAATAGCCAAAAAGGATATCGGGTTTTTACCGCAGAACCCGCCGGTGTACACCGATCTTACCGTAGATGAATACCTCAGCTATTGCGCAGAGCTACGTTTAATGGAAAAAAATAAGATCAGGGCTGCCATGGAGGAGGCCAAGGAACGGACAGGAATTTCCCATTTCAGTACAAGGCTGATCAGGAACCTGTCGGGCGGATACCGGCAGCGGGTAGGTATTGCCCAGGCCATCATCCATAAGCCAAAATTGGTGGTTATGGATGAACCTACCAATGGCCTTGATCCGAACCAGCTGATTGAAGCCAGGAAACTGATCAAAGAAATTGCGGTTGATCATACCGTGCTGTTGTCCTCCCATATCATGTCTGAAATAAACCTGCTTTGCAGGGAAGTGATCATGATTGAAGGCGGCAGGATCGTATTCTCTGATTCGATGGATGCTTTTAATAACTATATACAACCCCACAGTATACTGGCACATTTTGAAAATCCCCCGCCGGTCACCGAATTGCAGCAAATAAAAGGCGTCACAAAGGTTGATTTTCTCAGCGACCGCCAGGTCAGGATTTATTTCGATGGCGATCAGGAAATTTCCGAACGGATCATTGCTGCCAGCATACAACAGGGCTGGCGCCTGCGGGAGATCGGTCTCGATAAAGGCCTGCTCGACGATATCTTCAAACAATTATCTTCTCAATCCCTTCAATAAGTTTACCGATGAAAATGATATTCAAGATCGCGAAGACAGAGCTTCGCAACCTCTTCTATTCCCCTGTAGCCTGGTTTTTAACCATTGCATTTATGGTACAGTGCGGGATATTCTTTGCCAGTGCCATCTACCCGCTTGCCAATTGGCAGGACGTGGCTATGCGGAACGATCCTAAGTTCAAAGACTGGGGCCTTACACTCACCATCGGTATTTTTTCACCAACCGGCGCCTTTACGAGTAATGTAATGCGGAATTTATATTTATTCGTTCCCCTTCTCACCATGGGATTGATCAGCAGGGAGGTAAACAATGGCACCATTAAATTGCTGTACTCTTCACCGGTTAAATTACGCTCCATCGTGTTGGGAAAATACCTGTCCATCATGATCTATAACCTGCTGCTGCTAACAATTGTAGGTATCTTCATGACAACCGCTATTTTTAGTATCAAGTCGGTCGATCTGACCTTTCTGGTCTCCGTTTCTTTGGGTTACTTCCTCCTTTTATGTACCTATTCGGCCATTGGATTGTTCATGTCCAGCCTCTCTACCTATCAGATCGTATCGGCGATTGGGACATTTACGCTGCTTTTCACACTTTCTTATGTCGGTCAACTATGGCAGGAATATGATTTTGTACGCGACCTTACCTATTTCCTGTCTCTCGCCGGCAGAACAAACAAAATGCTGAACGGACTCGTCACCACGAAGGATGTGATCTATTTTATATTGGTTGTTTATATGTTCCTTGGATTTACTTTATTCAAGCTGAAAGGGGGACGCGAATCTTCTCCCTGGTATGTAAAAGCAAGAAGGTACATGCTGGTGTTCCTGAGCACGCTCACGATCGGTTATATTTCATCGAGGCCCGGCATGATCGGATATTGGGATGCCACCCGCAACAAGCTGAATACCCTTCACCCAAAGGCACAGGAAATTGTAAAAGAGCTGGGTAATGAACCATTGGAAATAGTTTTGTATTGCAATTTGCTGGGTGGAGGCGCCGCTAATGGATTTCCGGCCAACCGGAATGCCTACCTCGATGATGTCTGGGAAAAGTACGTCCGTTTCAAACCGGATATCAAATTCACATACAGATATTATTATGATTACTGGAAAGACCACTCCATCTGGCCCGGAAAAACCATGAAAGAAACAGCCAAAGAAATAGCGCGGGGTTACGAGATAAATGTTTCGAGGTTTATGCCGCCGGAGGAAATCCACAAAGAATTTGATCCGGAACCCGAAGATTATCGTCTGGTAATGGAACTAAAATACAAAGGCCGGACCACCTTCCTCCGGACTTTTGATGACCCCAATTTCTGGCCCGATGAAAATACGACCGCGGCTGCCCTGAAACGATTATTGGGTAAGGACCTGCCCAGGGTAGGTTATGTTACCGGCAATCTGGAGCGTGATATTAATAAAAGAGGGGAACGTGAATTCAATTCCCATACCCTGGCCAAGGACAGGCGGTCCGCATTGATCAATCACGGATATAATTTTGATACCCTGTCATTGGACAGGCAGGATATTCCAGCAGATCTTACGGCCCTGGTCGTGGCCGATCCAAAAGTTATATTGAGTGACACTACCATCAGCAAGCTGAAACAATATATCGACAAAGGCGGCAATATGATGATCATTGGTGAGCCGGGGAAACAACATGTATTGAATCCCCTGCTCCGGCTTATAGGCGTTGAGTTGAAGCCAGGTACCATGGTGGAACTCTCCAAAGATGAAGTGCCCAATATGATAAGGCCTTATCTTAACAGGAATATGGTCTTCCTGGCAGAAGACCCGAGCCTCATTAAATTGAGAAAAAAAGGGGTGGATACTGCTGATCTGAATATGCCCGGAACGGTCGAAGTTGCTTATGCGCCTGGAAATGGTTTTACCGTGAAACCACTCATGATGACACATCCCAATAGAGTATGGGTGAAAGCAGGCACACTAGTGGTGGATTCAGTGGCTCCGGTTTTCAATTTAGCGGAAGGGGATTATAAGAAAGATTCCTTCCCGACACTTATTGCTATGACCAGGCAGGTTGGCAATAAAGAACAACGTATCCTGGTTGCAGGAGATGCAGATTGGATGAGCAACCTCCGGCAAGGTGGCAGTTTTGTTGGTGTCGCTTTATATAACTGGATGGATTATGGACGGTTCCCGGTGTATACCCCCCGTCCTGATTTCATCGACGTATTATTGACCATTAGTCCGGAAACGGCAGGAGTCCAGCGAATTATCTTCGTTTATCTGCTACCCGCCCTGGTGCTGATCCTGGGTACTGTGCTGCTGATCAGGCGTAAAAGAAAATAAAAAGTTTAACCATGCATTTATTGACAGATGAACAAACGATAGATGATCTGAGGATCTTTGGCAAAAGAGATGCGAGCGGGATTTATGATCTGTATAATCATACCCATACCCGGGGTGCAGAAGCGGTACTGGTAGAAATGTTCCGTCATCCCTTAGCGGATAAAACTGCCATTAACCGCCGCAGTAGCATTATTGAACAATTTGCCCGACTGAAAGAGCCTTTCCCATTTGAAGCAGCCTTGTTCGATATGGCAGAAAAGTACCTGATCACCGCAGATGAGCAGAAAAAACAGGGCACGCGGCAAAGCGTATTGAGCGAAAAGGAAATTAATAATGGCGTAGCGGCGGTTATCGGGCTTATTCAGCAGGTAAAGGAATTTATCGGAAAAAATGAAATTGCCGCCATCGCAGCGTATACACCGGAGCGCGAATCCATTGCAGCCCTGCTGACAGACCCGGCCCTGGAACCTGCCCTCCGGGAAAAACAAAAAGGCAAATTATCCTATGCCGCCGTAACCGCCTATGACCTGCTGTTCAGAACGCGGGAGCGAAACAAGATTGAAAAATTGCTGGGCTCAATTTATTACCTCGATGTGTATATGTCTGTTGCGAAAGTAGCGTCAGATCACCAGTTCATTTTCCCAAAAGCGCTGGAAAAAGGCAGCACAACCCTAAAGCTGAAAGGCGTTTATCATCCCGAGCTAAAGAATCCTGTCGGCAATGATATATGCATGGATGCCGCCCGGAATCTGGTCTTCCTTACCGGCGCCAATATGGCGGGTAAGTCTACCTTCCTGCGTGCACTGAGCACTGCCGTCTATGTGGCGCATATGGGATTTCCGGTGGCAGCTGCCTCTATGGAGTTTTCGGTGATGGATGGCATTTACACCACTATTAACCTGCCGGATAACCTGGGTATTGGTGCCAGTCACTTTTATGCGGAGGTCTTGCGGGTAAAGAAAGTGGCAACGGAGCTGCACGCCCAAAAATCTTTATTCATCATATTTGATGAGTTGTTCCGGGGCACCAATGTAAAAGATGCACATGAGGCCACAGTGGAGATCACCGAAGCATTTGCCCGGAAGAAAAATAGCCTGTTCATTATCTCTTCTCATATTGTGGAGGCCGGGGAGAAATTGACCAAACAACCCGGAATCGGGTTTCAATATCTTCCGACGCGCATGATGGGAAATACCCCGGAATATACTTATATACTGGAGAAAGGCATCACCGGCGATCGGCATGGCATGATCATCATTCGCAACGAAGGCATTTTGGAAATATTGAAGAACGGCCGTAAAAGGGCCGTCTGACCTAAAAATCAACCCTTATGAGTTTCAGAATAGACAGGCAGACACTGGATGAATTAAACCTGCTGGGCAAGTTCCGCCAGGGATCTGTGTATCACTTATTCAACCAGGTGCGAACGAGGGGGGCAGAGCAATTGATGGATGACATGTTCCGTAACCCGTTGACCCATGTAGCAGCAATCAATGAGCGGAGCAGCATCTTCCGGTTTTTCCAGGAACAATCCCTTTCCTTTCCTTTTGATGTGCAGCAGATAACCCTGATGCGGGAATATCTGGATGCAGGCGCTGGTAAAAGCGCACCGGCCATCTTCATCAATACCGTTATCAAAAAACTACTCTCCGGCCTCACGCGCGATGAACGGTATAAAAAGAATATTCAGGGATTACAGGCTACTATTGTCACCATCAAAAGATGCGCGGGAATCGTTGAATTGCTGCATCCCGCAGGCGGGCCCTTTGCTGACAGGGTCAACGAGATAAAAAAGATGCTCGAAAACCCACACCTGGAGCGCCTCCGGAACATAGATATCTATCAGGCGCTGCCGGTGAAAACGCTCGCGTTTTATGAATACCTGCTGAAAAGCAGGTTATACGGGGAGATGGAAAACCTGCTGCTATTTATTTACCAACTGGATCTAAACATAGCAGTGAGCAGTGTGGCGGTAAAAAAGGGGTTTTCCTATGCGATGGCATTACCGCCTGAGCTAAACATCCTGAAGGTGAAAGACCTGGCGCATCCCTGTATTGACGGTGCCGTAGGCAATAACCTTCTATTACAGGAAAACGACAATGTACTCTTTCTCACCGGGGCAAACATGGCAGGAAAATCCACCCTGATGAAATCCCTCGGGATCGGCCTTTATCTGGCGCAAATGGGGTTTCCTGTGGCAGTTTCACAAATGGAGTTTTCCGTTCGTGATGGGTTATATTCCTCTATCAACGTCGCCGATAATATCGGCCTCGGATACAGCCACTTCTATGCGGAAGTGGTGCGTGTAAAACAGGCCGCCGAAGCTGCCGCCAGCGGACTACGCCTGATGCTGATGTTCGACGAACTGTTCAAAGGCACCAATGTAAAAGATGCCTACGACGGGACCCTGGCTGTTACTGAAGCCTTTGCTGAATACCAGGATTGTCTTTTTGTGGTATCTACCCATATTATTGAAGTGGGTGAAGTGCTGAAAAGCACTCCCAATATCCAGTTCAGGTTCCTGCCCACCTTAATGGACGGCCCGCGCCCCCGTTATACCTTTAAGCTGGAGGAAGGCATCACCGAAGACAGACAAGGCATGATGATCATCCGTAATGAAGGAATCCTCGAATTGATCAATACCTAATCATCCGATACCTGGTTATCCTATGCCTGATTATCCTATGCCTGATTAATCACAACGTAATAAAATTATAAGTATGAATTATTTTCTGAAATATGGCGTCACCGCCATACTGGTTTCCTTGTGCCTCAACACCACCGCACAGATTAAAGAACTGCCTAATCTCACCAGGGAAGGGCTGATCGCGGACTACCGGCTGGCGATGCAGATCTTAAAAGAACAGCACCCCAATCCGTACAAGTTCATCGACTCGGCCACCCTCGAACGCAAAGTGGATTCCCTGATAAAGAAGGCCGCTGAACAAAACAATGTGTTCGCCGCGCTGCAATATTCTCCCATCCAATTGATCAGGGACGTGCACACCAATTTCCGCTGGTCGGATGACAATACCAAAGAAATATACCGAACCCTCAATTTTTTCCCTTTCCCGATAATGATCGAACGCGGTAAAATGCTGGTGAATATCAAGGGCGGCGAAATACCTTATGCAGCAGAATTGGTAAGCATCAATAAACAACCCGTGAAAGACATTATCAATTCGCTCACCTCTTTCGCGTACAGTGATGGATTGATCACTACAGGAACGGACAGGATGTATAGTAATTTCCAGATGGTCATGAGCCTGCGCAATTACGATCTTAAAAATTATGAGATAGAATTCCTCGATCCTGCCAGTAAATCCGTAAAGAAATTGAGCATGGCATCTTCCACGCCTACCCGGGGTTTTCATTCGGGCAAACTGTCTGTAATCCCGGTAAACCAGTTGCAGCGTGCTTATTGGATCTTCGATAGTTATGAGGATGCAACAAAGACCGGTATGCTCACTGTCAATTCCTTCAACTTAGATGAATCCTATGCCTATAAAGAGTTCAGTACTTTTTTTAAAGAAGTGAACAAGCGGGGGTACAAGCAGGTAATCATAGACATTCGTAACAATGGCGGCGGTAACCCGGCGATCTCCGCCCTCTTATATTCTTTCCTGTCTGCAAAACCCTTTCACAATGTCTATAATTACAGGGCCCGGACTATTGATATAGCCTATCCTGAATATGCCATTGCCGATGGCAGCAGAAAAATGTCTGATGATGATATCCGGAACAACAAGAACTTCCTGTATCAGCGTTTTGACAAAGACAGTGTTTCCGGATTTTATATCGGCAATGCCCGCCTGAAAGAAGGACAGCTGGAGAATTTCCCACCGGATAAAGATGCCTTTAACGGAAACGTATATGTACTGACCGGCGGGGGAACCGTATCAGCTGCCACCTATTTCGCCTCATTGGTGCAGAAGAACAAACGCGGTCTTATTGTCGGAAAAGAAACCGGCAGCGGTGAGCAGGCCACTACCGCCGCCTGGTTCCTGAATTACCTGTTACCCCATACAAAGTCGATTCTCACCATTCCCATATCCGAATTGTATTTTTTCAACTCTACAACCGACAATGGCCGGGGTGTACTCCCCGACAAAGAAATGCCGATGGAAAAATTTATCGGGTTTGTGCGGAGCAGCGAAGACCCTGAGCTGAGTTATACGATGGAATTGATCAACGGAGGGAGTAAATAGAAAGCGGTACTTTAGTGGGATATTTTCATTAGAATTGATTTCAGCCTTGCCGATCCCCGGATCAGGGTCTTTGGAGTCTTTTTGCAACACTTCCGATTGTCAGGCCCTGTACCAATATCGAAAAGACGACGATCATATAAGTGATCAGTACAAATTCATCGCGGTGCATGGAAGGGCTTAAAGATAGCGCCAGCGCAACGGATATGCCACCCCTCAACCCTCCCCACGTGAGGATAGTAATGGCCCATGGCTCAAAGTTGATCTTCCGGCGAAGCAGGAACACCGGGATACCCACAGAAAGCCATCGGGTTAACAGCAGTGTGGGTATCGTAATGGCCCCTATGATAAGAACGGTTGAGTTAACTTTGATAATCAACATCTCCAGACCGATAAATAAGAATAAAATGGCATTTAATATATCATCGATGATCTCCCAAAATTTGTTTACATAATCCAGGCTGATCGCTGAAATCCCCCCAGCTTTGACCTTATTTCCGGTAATGATCCCCGCCACTACCATTGCCAGCGGACCCGAAACATGCAAATGCCCCGCCGCATAATATCCGCCCATCACGATTGCCAGGGTGATTAAGACTTCTACCTTATAATCGTTAATGGAGCGCAACGCCCAAAAACCGATATATCCCAGTACTGTACCAAACAATAAACCGCCAAGCGCCTCCCGGAGGAACAATTTTCCAATAACCAGCGCCGAAAAATCCGGCGTCGGGGAATAAGCAGCCTGTGCAATGCTGATAAAGATCACCACAGCCATCCCATCATTGAACAACGATTCACCGGAGATCTTTAGCTCCAGCGAAGAAGGAATTTTCGCCTCTTTAAGAATACTTAACACCGCTATAGGGTCTGTGGGAGAAATAAGGGCCCCGAAAAGCAAACAATAGATAAAAGGAATGGGAATGCCAAAAAGACCGAAAAAATACCAGACAAGCGTACCGATCACGACAGTGGAAAGAATAGTACTCAACGTCGCTAACAGGATCACAGGCCAGGCTTCCCGCTTCAGCTTGGCTGCATCCACGTGGATGGCGCCTGCAAATAATAAAAAACTGAGCATGAAATTCATCAGCAGATCCTTAAAATCTACAGAAGAGGCCAGTTGGATCGCCTTTGCGCTTACAAAATATTGCGGCTTTCCGAACAACACCAGGAGAAGAGAACACAGGAGAGAAAGAGCTGCGATACCGATCGTGGGGGGCCACCTAATGAACCGGTGGTTGATATATGCAAACAGTGCTGCAAGAACAATGGTGATGGTTAGTATCTCCTGAGTGTCCATGCTTAAAAATACAGGATTTCGGGTAAAGTTTGGAAATGATTAACCGATCAGAAGTTATAAATAAGATTTATTTTAACTATCTTGAAAAGGTATTGCCATTTTGCAATTTCCGAATTCATGTACATGAAACAGCTCTATATTTTTATTTTTGCGGTGTGCATCCTGCAGGCATTCCACGCCACCGGCCAAGAACGACCGAAGAAGGATACGGCAAAAAAGGATTCTATCTTGCAAGACACCTCGCACATCACTGAAAAGTTGATCCTGCAGCACCAGGAGCAATCCATTATCGACTCTGCCGTCCGGCAGCAATTGCAATCGGAATTAAAAATGGCCGCCGGCGATGCCGGCAAGACACGTGAGTTACAGGCACAGTTAAACAAGATTGCCGCCAGGGATTCCCTTCGCAGGGTGGAACAGTTACGAAAGATCGATTCCCTAAAGAAAAATGCAATAGGGTATCCTGTGATCCTTAACTATGACACCCTGTTTTACCTCTATGCCCGGATCGGTTCTTTTAGCGCCGAAGACCGTGCCGGTGCCGTGTCTCAACGGATCGGCAGATTATATAAAATGTATAGTTTTTTTCCCGATTCACTGTTCATTGTACCGACAGAGAATGGTTATGATATGGTATATAGGAATGATTTGACGATCATGAGCATTTCCCTCATCGATGCATTATGGGCCAATACAAGTACGGATTCCCTCGCACAAGCCTACCACACAAGAATCACCTCGGTAGTGATCAAAGAAAGAGAGGCCAATAGTCTCCAAAACTGGTTCCGGCGTTTTGGACTGATGGCGCTCGTTCTTGCCGGGCTTATCTTACTGATCTTTCTCATTAATAAACTATATCAGCGATCCGGTCGTTTCATAAGGGAACATAGAGGATCGTACCTGAAAGGACTGACAGTCCGCAGCATCCGGCTTTTAAGCCCTGATAAACTGGAGCAATTCGTATTAGGCGTCAATAAGTTTCTTCGCATCGTGACAATCGCTTTTTCTGTCTATCTGGCTTTGTTGATATCCTCGGGCATTTTTGCCGTCACGGAGAAATGGACGGACACTTTGTTAAGCTGGATCCTAACGCCTGCGAAATCCGCATTTCGCGGCATTATTGATTTCATGCCCAACCTTTTCACCATCCTCGTGATCTATTTCATTATCAAATATGCCATACGGGGGATTCGCTATCTGTCCACCGAGGTTGAAAAGGAACGCATCCAACTAAAAGGTTTTCACAAAGAATGGGCCCATCCTACCTATAATATTTTAAAATTCCTGCTATACGCTTTTTTGGTCATCCTCATATTTCCCTATCTGCCGGGTTCGGATTCCCCTTCCTTTAAGGGGGTCTCTGTATTCCTGGGGATCCTGATCTCGCTCGGGTCTTCTTCCGCTATTACCAATTTGGTGGCCGGTCTGGTCATTACTTATATGCGACCTTTTAAGATCGGTGACCGGGTAAGGATTGGGGAGGTGACCGGTGATGTCATGGAAAAGAATATGCTCGTGACCCGGATACGCACCATCAAGAATGAGGACATCACTGTACCCAACGCCACTGTACTGTCCAGCAGCACGATCAACTATTCCACCAATACCAAACCGGAAGAAAAAGGGCTTATTCTCCATACAACTGTCACCATCGGTTATGACGTCCCCTGGAAAGACATGCACCAGGCCCTGATCGAAGCGGCCAACAGAACAGCCTTCCTTCTTAAAGACCCGCCCCCATTCGTATTACAGACAAGTCTGGATGATTTTTATGTTTCTTATCAGCTTAATGCTTATACGCGCGAAGCCAATAAACAAGCGTCCATTTACTCAGAGTTGCATCAGCATATCCAGGACAGTTGCAACGAAGCCGGGATCGAAATCATGTCCCCACATTACCATTCCATGCGGGACGGTAATCAAAACACCATTCCGCCGGGCTACCTGCCCAAAGACTATGAGGCCCCTCCATTCATCTTTAAAAACAAAGGCGACGATATAAAGCCAAAACCATAAGCCGTCATTCCTTTTATACAAAGTCATTATCACAAAAACCATTGCCAATAGCCCTGAATTAATGGTACTAAAGTGTTTATTCCAGCTCATTTTAACGATTTTATTGGCGAAAGTTTGTCTCGGTCAGGCAAAATCGTCCCGGGAAAGTATTTGCGGCAATTGGGAGTCGATCCCAAAAAAACTTGAAATTTCAGTATACATACCAGATAACCGGTTTAAAGCTAAAATCATCTGGTTTAGTGAAACGGATGGCAAACCGATGAGTTATTGGACCGAGTGCCTCTGTCTATATAGACAAAAAGGCATTGCTATCAAGCTCTTCTAACTAAGCCCCGGAATAAATAAACAGTGATATATACAACTTCTTTCCATAAATCTGTAACGGCAACCGCCCAAGGATGCATGAACTTTGTATCCAAATATACAACCAGGAGGAATTTCATGAAAAGCAAAAGCCCATTTTCCGGACTCATTTTCGTTATCATTCGTGGCATTGGTTTGCTGGGCGCGTGTGTCCCGTATTGCACGATCGATTTGCTCCCCAGCATAGCCACCGGCAACGGTGTCTTCCTGACATCGGAATAATAAAACCATCTCCATGAACACTCAACAACTCATATCGACCGCCAGGGCACTCGTCGCCAACGGCAAAGGACTTTTGGCCATGGATGAAAGCACACCAACCTGCAACCGCCGTTTTGCCGCCGCCGGCATTCCGCAATCGGTGGAGGCCAGACGGGCTTACCGGGAGATGATCGTCACTACTCCCGGCCTTGGCGATTGCATCAACGGTGCCATCCTCTATGACGAGACCATCCGCCAGAAAACCACGGATGGCACTCCCTTCCTCAAAATCCTGGTAAATGCCGGAATCATCCCGGGTATCAAAGTGGATACCGGAACAACAGCGCTCGCCGGCCGGCCGGGCGAGAAGATAACCGAAGGATTGGATGGCTTGCGCGAACGTCTCACCGAATACAACCGCATGGGCGCCCGTTTTGCAAAATGGCGCGCCGTCATCGCCATCGGCGATAACATCCCCAGCAGCGAATGTATCGACGTTAACGCCAACGCCCTCGCCCGCTACGCCGCCCTCTGCCAGGAGGCCGGGCTGGTTCCGATAGTAGAACCCGAAGTATTGATGGAAGGATCCCACTCCATAGAGCGTTGCTCCAAAGTAACCGGCGAAGTCCTGCAAGCAGTCTTCCACCAACTCCTTTATAAACAAGTCATGCTTGAGGGCCTGATCTTAAAAACCAATATGATCCTTCCGGATCTGTCGCGCGCCCTGCAACCCACTGTCAGAGAAGTAGCCGATGCCACCTTAAGCTGTTTTTTATCCGTAGTCCCTACCGCCGTTCCCGGGATCGTCTTTTTATCAGGCGGCCAACCCGCCGAGCTCGCCTCTGCACGTCTCAACGCCCTGCATGCGCTCGCCTATGCACCGGCTCCATGGACACTCACCTTCTCCTTTGCCCGTGCCATTCAGCAGCCCGCATTGGAGATCTGGGAGGGTATTCCAACCCACGTACCTGCCGCACAAAAGGCCCTATATCACCGCGCATTTTGCAACCGCGCCGCCTGTCGCGGCGAATACAGCACATTGATGGAGACCGCTTTCGAAGCAACAATATGACAGCCGACAGGGTACATTATTTAACTAACGATATTTTAGCATTTTTTGAAAACCTACTGAATTATGCATACAAATGACTTATCCACCGATCAGGTGACTCTTGGCCACGGATCGATTGCGACTCAGAAAGTACCTTTCGCCCAACCGGGAAGTCAGGAGGAACCGGAAAACTTTATATCCCCAGAACTCCTTAACCGTATGGACGCCTACTGGCGGGCGGCCAATTACTTATCCGTCGGGCAGATCTACCTTTACGACAACCCGCTTTTGAAGGAGCCGCTGACCATGAAACACGTAAAGCCGCTGGTGGTCGGTCATTGGGGCACGGTGCCCGGCCAGAATTTCATCTATGTCCATTTGAACAGGGTCATTAAAAAGTTTGACCTGGATATGTTCTATGTCGCAGGTCCCGGTCACGGCGGCGCGGCCCTCGTGGGCAACACCTACCTGGAAGGCACCTGGAGTGAAGTTTATCCGAACGTTGGGCAGGACGAAGAGGGCCTGAAAAAACTCTTTTCCCAATTCTCTTTTCCCGGCGGCATTTCCAGTCACGTGGCGCCAACCACACCAGGGTCTATCCACGAGGGTGGAGAACTGGGTTATTCGCTCAGCCATGCCTTCGGTGCGGCATTCGATAATCCCGGGCTGATCGTCGCCTGCGTCATCGGCGACGGAGAAGCAGAAACAGGCCCGCTGGCCACTTCCTGGCAGTCCAATAAGCTCCTTGACCCGGTCACCGATGGCGTCGTGCTTCCTATCCTTCATCTCAATGGCTATAAGATCAGCAATCCTACCTTGCTGGCGCGCGTCGAGCACGAAGAACTGGAAAAATTCCTGGAAGGTAATGGCTGGACACCCTGGTTCGTAGAGGGGGATGACCCTGAAAAGATGCACCAGCTTATGGCCGAATCCCTGGATCAGGTGATTAAGGAGATCCAACGAATACAGGCTAATGCCCGGATCAGAAAAGATACCACCCGACCCCGGTGGCCGATGATCGTCCTGAAATCCCCCAAGGGATGGACAGGACCTAAAGTCGTGGACGGCTTACCTATCGAAGGTAATTTCCGATCCCACCAGGTGCCGCTGTTGGTGGACCCAGACCATCCCGACCATCTTCCCTTACTGGAGACCTGGATGAAAAGCTACAGGGCCTGTGAACTATTCGATAAGAACGGCCGCCTCCTACCGGAGCTGGCCGAGCTCGCGCCAAAGGGCGACCGGCGTATGGGCGCCAATCCGCATGCTAACGGGGGATTGTTGTTGCACGACCTTCGTATGCCCGACTTTCATGACCATGCCGTCCATGTGCCTTCCCCCGGCGAACAGCAAGGACAAGATACCATGGTACTGGGCAATTTCCTGCGCGACGTCACCAGGCTGAACCAGGACAAGCGCAATTTTCGCATCTTCGGTCCCGATGAGACGCTGTCCAACCTGCTGGGCGCCGTCTTCGAAGCCAGCGATCGCCAATGGGACGCGCGCACCGAAAAGGGCGATGAATTTCTGGCTCCCCAGGGACGCGTACTGGACTCGATGCTGAGCGAACATCAATGTGAAGGTTGGCTGGAAGGCTATCTGCTGACCGGTCGACATGGGCTATTTAACAGCTACGAGGCCTTCATCCGAATCGTCGACTCCATGTTCAGCCAGCACGCCAAGTGGTTGAAGGTATGCAGGGAACTACCCTGGAGACGGGATATATCCTCCCTGAATTATTTGCTGGCCTCCCATGTCTGGCAGCAGGACCACAACGGATTCACACACCAGGATCCCGGTTTCCTGGACCACGTGATCAACAAGAAAGCCGATATCGTCCGCGTGTACCTGCCGCCGGATGCCAACTGTCTGTTGTCCGTCTTCGATCATTGCCTGCGAAGCAGGAACTATGTCAACGTAGTCATCGCTGGGAAACATGCCCTACCTCAATGGCTGACCATGGATCAGGCAGTCGTGCATTGTACACAAGGCATCGGCATCTGGCAATGGGCCAGCAACGACCAGGGGTCAGAACCCGACGTAGTCATGGCCTGTTGCGGAGACACCCCAACCCTGGAAATACTGGCGGCAGTATCCATTCTACGCTTGTATCTGCCAGAGCTGAAGATCCGTGTGATCAACGTCGTCGACCTGATGAAGCTTCAACCCTCTTTGGAACATCCCCATGGCCTGACCGATGCCGACTATGATTCGCTCTTCACCACCGACAAACACATCGTATTCGGTTTTCACGGCTATCCATGGCTGGTACACCGGCTTACTTACCGGCGCACGAACCACAAAATGCACGTAAGGGGATACAAGGAAGAAGGCACCATCACGACACCCTTTGACATGCGGGTACAAAATGAGCTGGACCGCTTTCATCTCGTTAAAGACGTAGTGGATCGGCTGCCGGATCTGGGCAGTAAAGGAGATTATCTGAAACAGCTCATCCACGACAAACTCATCGAGCACAAGCACTATATCAATAAACATGGCCAGGATCTTCCTGAGATCCGTAATTGGAAATGGGGGGTAAAATGAAAGGATTCTTCAGGTTGGGTAGCGACACTGACCGTTCGGCGCCAGAATCAGCCGATCAACAAAATAATAAATATGCATTAACACCATCTATATGATAAAAAAAGAAAGAAAAAAAACGGCACATGGGCTTTATGTGGAGCTGGTCAAGCTCCAGAAGGAAATCATCTCCTCCAGGCTCAAGCTGCTGGTGATCCTGGAAGGCAGGGACACCGCCGGCAAGGACGGCACCATAAAAAGCATCATCAAACATCTTAGCCCGAGGGAGACAAAGGTGGTTGCCCTGGGCAAACCCTCGGACAGGGAGGAAAAAGAATGGTATTTCCAGCGCTATGTCATTCATCTGCCCATCCAGGGGGAATTAACCCTTTTCAACCGAAGCTGGTACAATCGTCTCGGCGTGGAAAAAGTGATGCATTTTTGCAGCGACAAAGAATACAAATCCTTCTTTTCGGAGGTGGAATTATTCGAAAAGATCCTGCACGATGCAGGCTTCATCATCCTGAAATACTACCTGGACATCAGCAAAAAAGAACAGGAAAAAAGGATCGACTCCCGGGAAACAGATCCCCTGAAAAAATGGAAACTCAGTCCTATTGACAAGGATGCCCGGAAGGAATGGAAAGAATATTCGGATGCAAGGGATAAAATGCTGGAGAAGACCAATTTCGAATATTCCCCCTGGTTCATTGTCAATGCTGAAGATAAAAAAATAGCCCATATTGCCATTATTACCCATCTTTTAAAGCAGCTGAAATATCACAACAAGGACGAAACCAAACTGGAACACATTGACGAACTGGTGTACACGGCTACCCTCGAAAACATCAAGGAAAAACTGTATTGACTGACGGTAAGGCTTCTCGATAAAGGGATTAAGAAATACAAAACAATTTTTAAATCATACAAAAGTTATGAATTAAACAATAAGCTATATTAAATTTTTTTATTGGGTTTATTAATAATAATTACAATTCTTATTATTACCAGTGCTGTTTATTCTTACCTGAATGAACGCATTATAAAACTACCAGGTGTCATAGGAGTGGTTACCATTTCGATAGGCTTTAATGCTTCCTGAATCTACCACCCGGAAAATTATTCTTTCAAGCCGCTATTTCGTGGTCATCATTTCCATCATATTTCAAGGGCTTACTCTGAATAAAATTGTAGAAATAGCCGTGCGTTATAAAACTCAGCAGATATGATTATAAATCAGAATAAATTTTTGCAAAAGCAAATTAATTAACAGATCATGAAAACAGAAACACTTGAACAACAAGGGATCAATACCGTTCGTATTCTTGCTGCGGATGCGGTACAAAAAGCAAATTCCGGTCATCCCGGAACGCCTATGGGGCTTTCACCAGTTGGCCATATTTTATGGTCGGAAAGCATGAACTACAATCCCAGAAATCCTGAATGGCCAAACAGGGATCGTTTTATTTTATCCTGCGGCCATGCCTGCATGTTGCAATATAGTTATTTGTACTTAACAGGTTATCCCATTACGCTCGACGATATTAAAAACTTCCGGCAACTACACAGTAAAACGGCGGGGCATCCTGAATACGGATTGTTACCCGGCATTGAAGTAACGACTGGTCCATTAGGGCAGGGATTTGCCAACGGTGTGGGGTTTGCCATTGCACAAAAATATCTGGCATCCCGGTATAATAAACCTGGCTTTGACATTTTCAATTATAAAATTTACAGTATTTGCAGCGACGGCGATATGATGGAAGGTATAAGCTCCGAAGCGGCTTCTTTAGCAGGTCATCTACAGTTAGGGAACATGATATATTTGTATGATGATAACCATATAACTATTGAAGGAAATACCAGCATTGCATTTGATGAAGACCTGGCACAACGCTTTGAAGCATATGGCTGGCATGTACAGGTACTTGCAGATGGAAATGATTTAGATGCTTTAACAGCAGCAGTAAAAAACGCACAAAAAGAAACCGATCGTCCTTCGCTGATAAAAGTGCGAACACATATTGGTTATGGTAGCCCCAATAAAGAAGATACGGCTGCTGCGCATGGTTCTCCGTTAGGTGAGCCGGAAGTGAAGCTCGTGAAGGCTAATTTTGGTTTTGACCCTGATAAATATTTTGTAGTGCCCGACCAGGTATTGAATTATTATCATGAAGCAGGTAAGAAGGGAATAGATAAAGAAAAGGATTGGAACATTCTTTATACAAGATACAAAGCAAAATATCCGGAACTGGCCAATGAATACGAGTTATTGAGCAGCGATAAATTACCGGAAGGATGGAAACAAAAGCTACCGGTTTTTAAAGGCGGGGAAAAAATGGCGACACGCAAAGCCTCAGGCAAAGTATTAAATGCGGTGGCTGATTATTTACCAAATTTAATAGGAGGTTCTGCTGATCTCGCTCCCTCTACGGACACGATCTTAGCAAAATACAAATCATTTTCAGCCACAAATTATGAAGGCCGCAATTTTCACTTTGGCATAAGAGAACACGCCATGGGTGCTATCTTAAATGGATTATCGCTTAGTAAATACATTATTCCTTACGGCGCTACATTCCTGATATTTTCTGATTATATGCGGCCCCCTATCCGGCTGGCAGCGATTATGAAAATCCGCACCATTTATGTTTTTACACATGATAGTATTGCTTTAGGTGAAGATGGCACCACCCACCAGCCCATAGAGCAACTGATCAGTTTACGCTCTGTTCCCAATATAATGGTGATCCGCCCTGCCGATGCCAATGAAACCGTACAAGCCTGGCGGGTAGCCATTGAACACTCCGGCGGCCCCGTTGCCTTAATACTAACCCGTCAGGAAATTATGGTAATTGACCAGGAAAAATATACAAAAGCCATTGAATTGGAAAGGGGGGCTTACATTCTTTCGGAATCAGAAACACAGCCAAACATTATTTTGATCGGAACGGGTTCGGAAGTTCAATTGTTGCTGGCAGCTCAGCAAAAATTAAAGGAACAAAACATAGCCGCACGTGTGGTCAGTATGCCATCCTGGGAATTATTTGAAAAACAGGATAAAACTTATAAAGAAAAAATATTTCCAGCGTCATTACGGAAACGATTGGCAGTAGAAGCAGGATCTCCATTGGGCTGGCATAAATACGTAACCGATGAAGGGGATATAATCGGCATTTCCAGGTTTGGGAAATCTGCGCCAGGTGAAGAAGTGATGGCAGCGTATGGCTTTACTGTAGAAAATGTAGTAGAGAAAGCGCAAGCTTTGATTTCAATGTAGTACAAACAAAAGTGAAGCTTACACCATTTACTACTCCACTGCCGCGAATGGCGAGGTAAGCCATATTGAAACTTTCGGAAGTATTATCAGGATTTAAACGCCCAAGCGCCAATACATCTTTTAAATTAACTTTGAGTTCTTCCGTAGCATAATTACCAAAAATATTTCTCCATCAGTTGCGGGCTAAAATGGTCAAAGCCTGCGGCAACGGCAGTATGCGTCGTAAATAAATTACCTGCTCTTGTTACTGCCAGCGCCACTTCGAATGAAACGCCTGTAGCTTTCATAAAGCTGTTCGCTCTTTCCAATATAAGAAATGCAGCATGCCCTTCATTCATGTGGCACACTTCAGGTTTAACACCAAGTGCGTCAAGCATTTTCCATCCGCCAATCCCTAAAAGTATTTCCTGTTTAATACGCATATCAGAGTCGCCACCATATACCTCGCTCGTTATTTCCCGGTGCATCGGCAGATTGACCAAATCATTGCTGTCTAATAAATATAATCTCACCCGGCCGACTTTAACCTGCCATGTACGCAACCAAACAGTATAACCTCCTAATTTGACTTCTAAACGCAACCATTCGCCATTGGGCAAACGCAACGGAATAACAGGCAACTGTCCCGGATCATTATACGGAAACATTGCCTGCTGGCCTCCATATTTATCTATCTCCTGCCTAAAATAACCCTGCTGATAGAGCAGCCCCACTGCCACTACAGGCACTCCAAGGTCACTTGCAGCTTTTAACTGGTCACCTGCGACATTGCCCAATCCACCAACATAAATTGGCAATGCTTCACTAAGCATAAACTCCATGCTGAAGTAAGCAATACAGGTTAACGTCGCATTCGGATGATTTTGCTGAAACAAAGCAGGACTTGAATACTCTACTTCTTTCTCTTTTAATAGTGTGTTCACTTTGCCAATAAAAATAGGGTCTGCTAATTTTTTGTCCAATTGGTCACGAGATACTGTTTGCAAAATAATCCAGGGATTATGTGTAAGTTCCCAAAGCTGCGGGTCAAGCTCGTTCCATAACCTATCCGCTGCATGGTTCCATGACCACTGCAAATCAAACGCAAGCTGCATAAGAGAGTTAAAGCCTTCGTTGTCAGAGGGCAAACAACTATTCATCTCCCTGATATTATATTGATCTTTGCTCATCATTCTGTTATATTTTATTTCCGGCTGTTCAAAGCCTCAAACCCTGCTACCACATCAAACAACTCTTCATCAATTGAACTCTGGCGCAGGCGATGGTATTTTTTTCCAAGGTCATCCAACAAATCACTTATATTTTTTTCAGCACGTTGCATGGCATCCAACCGGCTTGCATTTTCCCCGGCTAATGATTCTACACAAGCTTTAAATAGTGAAGCAAAAAGATATCCGCGAATAAGCGCAGCCAATGTTTGCTTTGCACCTCCTGCAACCTGCGGAAGTAATTTTGTCGGCCATTGAATTTTTTGCAATGTATTTTTCCATTTCTCATCCAATGGCAAAAATCGTTGCATCACAGGAATATACCCTGAACCGGGCTTTGGCTGATTATTGAAAATATAAAATTCTTTTATGCATTCTTTTCCCTGGCTTTCCTGACTCTTGTTTAAAATTTCTGTTATCAACGGAGTAACGGCGTTAATATCACTTGGCACAGGATATGATTTTGAAGCAGTAAAACCTTCATCCAATAATAGCAATTGAACACGTTCACCAATAACCCAGAGCTCTTTTTTACCCGGCAATGCTTTAAGTGAAGCGGACACAAAATTGGCCATCGTGTCATTAAACTGCCCGACAAGCCCCTGGTCTGATCCGAACACAATGGCGCAAGTCACCGTTTCCGGCTCCTTTTTTGTCACCTCTTTTTCATTTATAGCCTTAATTTTCTCCGCCTTGAAATAAGCGATGATGCCTAAAGCAATAGTGTGATAATAGTCAGCAAGTGAACCAACAGCGGTTTCATATTGAACAATGTTGGATGCCGCCATCGCTTTCATTGCGCCGACAACGGATTTAAGGTCTTTTGCACCCTCTGTTTTGCTTCGTAAATCCTCCAACGTATCCATTACTTTTTATTTTGATCCGGCTTTGGCTTATTTTGAAAGGGGCCAAGTATCGTTCCAGAAATTTTCAATAGGGCCTTGGTATCATCATCACTTAGCTTGGCATTTGAAAATAGTTGTTTGATGATTTCCTGAGGAAAGTCGTTAAAGTTTTTGAGCAAAGCATCTTCTGCATCCAGAATTTTGTCAATCGCTATATTATCCATGAGCCCGTTCTTTAGCGAAAGCAAAATCACAATCTGTTCTGAAACCGGCATCTGTTGAAGTTCTGGTTGTTTAAGGCATTCGCGTATCCGCTTTCCATGCTCAATTGTCTTTCGGGTGTTTTCATCCAGTCTCGTTCCGAAACGAGCAAAGGTTTCCAGCTCTTCAAACTGGGCATATTCCAATTTCAGATTGGCGACGGAACGATAAGCCGGTAATTGCGCTTTATCACCAACTCGTGAAACAGATTTACCGACATCAACTGCAGGTAAAATGCCCAACTCAAAAAGTTTAGGCGATAAATATATTTGCCCATCGGTAATAGAAATAAGATTGGTAGGAATGTAGGCGGAAATATTTTGCGCTTCTGTTTCAATGATAGGCAAAGCCGTAAGCGATCCACCTTTCAGGTTGTCACTTAAATGCGTAGCTCTTTCCAATAGTCGGGAATGTATGTAAAAAATATCCCCTGGAAATGCTTCACGTCCCGGCGGCCTTCTTAACAATAAAGAAAGTTCACGATAGGAACGCGCATGATGGGTAAGATCATCGTACACAATCAGTACATCGCGTCCTTGTTCCATAAAATATTCTGCAATGCTGGTAGCAGCATAAGGCGCGATATATTCCAATCCCGGAGAATTATTACCTTCCGCGACAACCACCACTGTATATGCCATGGCGCCTTTTTCTCTCAGGTTGGCAATGACTTTTGCCACTGCAGAAGCACGTTGTCCGATAGCGCAATAAACGCACAATACATTCTTATCGAACTGATTGAGGATAGTGTCAATAGCGACAGCAGTTTTCCCTGTCTGCCGGTCGCCAACAATTAATTCACGTTGACCACGACCAATAGGAATCAAAGCGTCAATCACTTTAATACCAGTCTGCAATGGAACAGTTACCGGGCTTCGCTCCATAATTGCATGGGCAGGGCGTTCAATAGGAAATCGTTCTTTGCAAATGATCGGGCCTTTGTCATCTACTGGCTGTCCTAACGGATCAATAACTCTTCCAATTAATGAATAACCAACCGGAATATCCATTACCCTGCCAGTCCGCTCTACTTCGTCTCCGGCCTTCAGCAAAAATTCTTTTCCCAAAAGAATTACGCCTATTTCATCTTCATCGATATTATACGCGATACCAAAAAGATTGCCGGAAAACTTCAGCAATTCCTCAAAGCCGGTGCCGGGCAGGCCCGATACTTTAACAATACCCGTTGACACACTGGTTATTAAACCAACTTCACGGGGTTTCAGCAGAAAACTATACTCTTCTATTCCCTTTTCTAATTGGATGAATGTGTTGTCCGGGACACTATTTAAATCAGGTGGCGGCATGTTCTTTGATTTCTGTTTGTGGGTTTTATTTTTGTTTCATTGTATCAGAAATATTGTTTTCCAATGAATTAAGGTATTCCGAAAAACTCCACGCCATTTTATACCCATTGGTTGAAAGCTCGATACCACTAATTATTTCCGGAGAAATCTTAAACTGTAATTGTGTTTTTGTATGGAGAATTGCATCCACAGCAGTACTAATTTCACCTTGTTGTTTTGAAGGAAGCTCAAATGCGCTCCTCACGATAATAGTATTTGAGTTTAAATTGAAAGCATTTATGACCTGTCGCTTCTCCTCATCCTTTAAATCTTTTAAATGTTTAATGAATGTGTTTGTCGATTGCTCTTCCAAACTTATGGAAGCAATATCCGTAAGCGCTTTTCGGGTAATTGAAAAAACCTGCTTTTTTATTCCTTGAACAAATTCAATATGGTCACTTTCCTGTTTTTCCTTTGCTGCCTTATCAATATTGGCACGTAATGTACCGGCCTCAGTTTTTGCTACATCCAATAATTTCTGTTTTTCTGCATTTGCACCGGCCACTGCTTTATCCATCAATTCTTTTTTTTGCCGATCAAATTCTTCATTCTTCTTTTTAAAATCATCCTGTTCCCTGGTGGCTTCCGCTTTTTTATTATCCGCCTCCTTTATCTGATCCGTTATTTTTTTTTCACGTTCATTAATGGCATTGAGTATCGGCTTATACAAAAACTTCTTGAGCAGCCACACCAGTACGAGGAAATTGATGATCTGGGCTATTACGGTAAACCAATCGATTTTCATAGCATGATTATTTTGCGATGATATGGTTCCAGAAAGGATTGGCAAATATGAGTATCATCGAAACCACGAAGCAGTATATTGCTATCGATTCGATCATTGCCAGCCCGACAAATAATGTTCTTGTAATGGTGGGCGCAGCATCGGGCTGTTGTGCTATGGAGCTCAAAGCTGAAGATACCGCTTTGCCTTCCCCCAATGCAGGTATCATGCAACCAATGCCGGTTGTAAGACCTGCTGTTACAATTGATGCTACTGCGATAATAGTTGTACTATCCATTTTAATTTTATTTACTATTTTTCGGAATTTGCCTTATTTGTTTTTTTGAATCATGAACAGCCGCAGTTATATAAACCGTTGCGAGGATGCTGAAAATATAAGCTTGTACCATGCCTGTAAGCAAGCCAAGTGCATTCATAATGACTGGAAAGATAAATGGCGAAATGCTTAATAAAATAGCGACGATCATTCCGCCACTCATGATATTACCGAACAATCTTACAGCTAAGGCAAGCGTGCGCGAAAGCTCGCTGATTATGTTAAAAGGCAACATGATAAACGTCGGTTTCAAATATGATTTCAGGTAACCGCTTAGTCCGCTCTTTTCAATACCAAAATAGGGCACGGCGATGAATACGCAAAGCGCCATTGCTGTAGTAGTAGAAAGAGAAGCCGTTGGCGGGGTGTACCAGGGAAAAACAATACAGAGGTTGGCTGTACATATAAATAAAAACAAGGTGCCGATAAAACCGATATATTGTTCGGGATTATTTAAACCTACATCTTTAATTTGGTTGTTGATTCCCGTTACGATCATTTCAAGCACGCATTGCCAACGCGAAATGGTAACATCTGTTTTCAGCTTTCGCGTGGCCAGCCGTGCTATTATTATTAATACCAGCATTAAAGCCCATGTAGTAACAATGGTAAGATTAATAGTAATGAATCCATGATGCCAGAAAATGGTTTGGTCCGGGCTAAGTTTCATGATTCGCCTCCATTTTGATAGCTATTTGTTCATCGTTGGATTTGGTATAACGAAGCACAATAGAGCGTGCTATAATAAACCCAATCGTACACAATAGCAATCTTTGCCAATTGGAAGAACCAATAAAATAAAACCCGAACAACGTGCTACTGATACGTAAAATGAAACTTGTTAAAATCCACAATGCCGGCATTTTTGAGGCCACTACTTTTTTAACTGTGAACCAAAGCCCGCCAAAAAATATTATCCCCAGCAAGATTCCACCTGCAAAAGACAATATCATATAATAAGTTTCATCCATCATTATCGTCTTTATTATTATTATGAATTCCTTTATCTTCCTTTATTACCCAATACCAGGCCATGATGCATCCTGAAATAACACCGACGATCAACAGGCTCAGAGTCCAGGAAAATGATTGCGGGTGCCTTTTATCCAGCCAAAGCCCTAAAGCAGCTCCCAACAAGGACGGAACTGCCACAGACCAACCCACCATTCCCATCATACCTAAACCAAACCAAACTCCGTTGTTCTCACGAAGGGCTTTTAGCTTTCGGTTTTCTTTTTTGGCAACCTCGTCGCTAAAGGCATGGTCTTTGTTATCATTTCCAGCGGATTCCATTTTTAACTGTTACGAAGTTTGTCGAAACCGTAAATAAATCCTCTTTCCAGTTTTGCGATAACAGTAATTGCCTGCTTTTGGTCTTCAACCTTTACTTTAAAGTCTTTCTTTACCAGGTCACCAAGTCTGCCAAGATCTGCGCCACCAAACGCATTACGGACGGAAACCAACACCTGGCTGCCAGCTTTGACCATCACACCTTCGTCCACTGCTATATAATGGGGGCCACCTGTCTCCATTTCATAGGTAAAAATACCCGGTACTAATGCCGCAACGCAATCGAGCCTTTGAGGCAGCAAACCATACGACCCTTCAGCTGTTTCCATTACCACCCGGCTCACATTTTTAATGTCGGCAAATACTTTGAACGGAAGAAGAATTTTAAGGCTCATACTAATTTTATCCATTTTATTTTATTTTATTCGGCCGCAGCTTTTTTCTTCACCTCGTCTATTGAGCCGATCATATAAAAAGCGCTTTCGGGATAGTCTTTGAATTCATCTGCCAGTATACGTTTACATCCATCCAGCGCATCTTTCAAGCTAACTTGTTTCCCTTTGATACCGCTGAATTGTTCCGTTGAAAAAAACGGTTGTGTAAGGAAGCGTTCCAGTTTTCTTGCACGGTTTACCACTTTTCGGTCCTCAACAGATAATTGTTCCATGCCAAGCATGGAAATAATATCTTTTAATTCTTCATACTGTGCGAGGGTTTCCCTTATTTTCTGCGCAAGATTATAATGGTTTTGTCCAATAATACCGGGCGTAGCCATTTTTGAATTGGATTGCAACAAATCGATGGAGGGATATAGACCTTCACTAGCTTTTTTTCTTGACAGCGCAATCGATGCCGAAAGGTGGGAGAAAGTATGAACGGCTGCAGGATCGGTGAGGTCATCGGCAGGGACATATACTGCCTGTATGGAAGTAATCGCGCCAGCATTTGTGTATGCAATCCTTTCTTCCAATTCCGACAATTCCGTTCCCATGGTTGGCTGGTACCCGAGGCGTGAAGGCATTTGCCCCATTAATCCGGACACTTCCATTCCGGCTTGTATAAAACGAAAAATATTATCGATCAATAATAACACATCGCGATGTTCATCGTCTCTAAAATATTCAGCCATGGTTAATGCTGCATGACCAACACGAAAACGTGCGCCCGGTGGTTCATTCATTTGTCCGAACAGCATCACCATATCTTTCAGCAGACCCGCATCTTTCATGGCGTTATACAGTTCATTTCCTTCCCGGCAACGCTCCCCGATACCGCAGAACATACTTACACCCTGGTTATGACCAACCATATTATGGATCATCTCTGTAAGCAAAATCGTTTTCCCTACACCTGCACCGCCAAACAATCCCGCTTTACCACCGCGCTCCAACGGCAACAGCACATCGATTGCCTTAATGCCAGTCTCAAAAATTTCCGACTTAACAGCTCTTTCTGACAATGGCGGAGGTGATTGATGAATATTTCGTCGCTCGCCCTTTGGCAATGGTTCAAGCTGGTCAATTGTATTTCCAAAAACATCAAACATCCTTCCCAAAATATTCTTCCCAACTGGCACAGTTAATTCTTTCCCATCTGTCTCTACAACCATGCCTCTTGACAATCCCTGGGTTGGATGCAAGGCGATTCCGCGTACCCTTTGATCATCCAATTGGGACAGAACTTCAATAAATATTTGCTTGTCTTTACCTGAACGAAGTAATGCATAAATAGGTGGCAGAGCATTTTCAAAAGCTACGTCTATAACACTGCCTCTCACAGATATTATTTTGCCGTATTGAATTGCCGTATTGATACTTTTTGTGTTTAAATCCATTTACATGTTGATTGCTCAATGTTTACCCGGAAAACAATCTTTATTAAGATAATATCACTTATGCAAAAATTAAGCCCAGCGAGTAGTATTATTTCCGAATTGCTTCAAATCTGCCCTGTCGTCAGATGGGCGGTGCTTGAAATTCATAATAAGATAACACAGTTGTACGCATGATTTGTTACACAAAAAAAAGTATAGTTTACATCTTTCACACATTTAACAACGTTTAAACCACCCTCATTGCAAACGACGATTGCCATTTCAACGCCCGGTTAAGAAGCATCGGCAATTGGGAAAATCCCGACAAACGCCCCCATGGATCATCCCATTAAAGGCAAGTAACTTCAGGAAAAATCTACCTTTACCATTCTCTAAAGGTTTTCCAAGTTGACATTCCGTTTTTCCCGCGTTTTTTTGAAAAAAGACGGGGAAAGGCCTGTCACCCTCTTGAATTGGTTGGACAAATGAGACACGCTGCTGTAGTGCAATTTATAGGATATTTCGGTGAGATTCAGCTCGTCATACAATAGCAACTCTTTTACCTTTTCGATCTTGTGTAAGATCATAAAATGCTGAATGGTCATCCCCTTCACTTCTGAAAATATATTGGAAAGATAGTTGTAGTCGTAATTCAATTTCTTACTGAGGTACTCGGAAAAATTAACTATGGGCAACTCATCTGCATAATGGACCATCACTACAACCACATTTTTTATCTTCTCGATCAGAATACTCTTTTTGTCGTCCAGCACCTCCAGCCCCGACCTTGCCAAATTGCGCGCAAGCTGATTCCGTTGTGCAACGGTCGGCTCTTTCAACAACTCCACGATCCCCAGGTCGATCGCCCCATACTGTAAACCTAACTTTTCCAGCTCACTTTTTACCATCAACGTACAACGCAGGCTGATCATGTATTTGATATATACTTTCAATTTGATCTTCTCTATTTATTAAATGAACTTACCGGACCATGTTAATTCAACGTCCCCCAATATCATGAATATACAAATATAAAAGAACATCGCAGAGATGACCAGGCACAAATAACGAGGTGTTAACGGCGGATCAAGATAAGAAAAATCATCCCCCGATCCTATAGTATATATTTATCAAAAAAACGACTGCGCAAAAAATAGGGTAGCGCCGATGCACTGATCCCCAGGATCAGCACGATCCCGATCAGCAACTCCTTAAACTCCCTGTTCTCCGTCAAATCGGTATATCGGAGCACTGTCAGTGTCTGCCAAACGCAAAACATCGTCAGGACCAAAAAGAATCCGGAGAAAATAAAATCCTTTCGCCCAAACGCCTTTACAAAAAGCACATACACCATCCCTGTCACCAGTAGCAAAAGGTTCACCCCAAAAATAAGCGACGAAACGTTGATCAGCGTCGAAGGCAGATACCCCTTGATCATTCCCCTAAACCCAATATTATAAGAAAGGCAGATAATCGTATCGACAATACCGATAAAAAGCCCTGTCATCATTGCCCGCGAAAATAGGGTGTCGTAATTCTGTAACATACCATTAGGTTTTTGTTTTTTAATAAATAGTTCGCATTGCATACTTTGCGCATATAAGGTAACCTATCGGGTATACCCATGAAACCATCAAATTTCCCCATCATTTGTCTAGATTTAAGGTGAATGGAAGCCCGGATAAATCACCGTACCCTTCCAGATCAAATGTATTGACAGCGATATAAACATCCATTAGAATAAGGTTAGAATCTGATTAGAAACGATTTAAGTCCAACTATATGGCTAATTTTGTTCATGCAAATTGTAATTTTCGGTATTTTAAGAATGAGTTGATAAAATGATTTAAGAACATCTTATGAAAATGCGAATTATTGCAGGGATAAGGGAACGGATAAAACGTTCACTCGAAAGGTTGAGAAATGAAAAAATAAAGAATGGAATATTACAGGCGCTTCCTTTCTGGGTAGCATCCCTCCTGACGGGATTAGTGGCAGTATTATATACCAAACTATTTTCAATGGCTGAAAGAGGTACAGCTTATATAGTTCACAATAACATAAGCCTTCTTTTTATAATAACTCCGCTATGTTTTCTCACAGCCTGGTGGTTGGTAAACCGATTTTCCCCCTATTCCAGAGGAAGTGGCATACCCCAGGTAATGGCGTCGATTGAATTGGCTACTCCTAAAAACAATGAGAAAGTGAATAAGCTCCTTAGTTTGCGGGTGCTTTTCATTAAAATCTTATCAAGTCTTGTCATGGCGCTGGGAGGGGGTGTAATTGGAAGGGAAGGGCCCACTATTCAGGTCGCCGGATCCATCTTTCGAAAAGTCAACCAGTGGCTACCTTCCTGGTGGCCTAAAATATCCAAACGCAATATGATCATGACCGGGGCTGCCGCCGGACTGGCCGCCGCCTTCAATACTCCCCTCGGAGGTATTGTGTTTGCTGTGGAGGAACTGACACGCACACATATCAGTTATTTTAAGACGGCTCTATTTACGGCCGTAATTATAGCCGGGCTGACCGCTCAGGTCTTATTAGGTCCTTATTTATACCTCGGTTACCCGGATGTGAGCAACCTTTCATCTTCCATTTTTCTGGATGTGCTGATCGTCGCCATATGTGCCGGCCTGGCCGGTAGTCTTATGGCAAAATGGATGCTTTTAATTTTTCATTGGAAAGCCAAATTCCGTATGACCAGTCATCATGTGCTGTATGTAGCGGTCTGTGGACTGCTGATAGCGGCCATGGCCTTTTTCGTCGATGATAAGGTATTGGGGTCTGGAAAGGAATTGATGACTAGCTCCTTGTTTACCCAGCATAAATATACTAGTTGGTATATCCCCTTGTTGCGCATTGCCGGGCCTGTATTTTCATTTACTACAGGCGCATCCGGCGGCGTTTTTGCTCCTGCACTGAGTGCCGGAGCCAGCATCGGAGCAACTTTTTCCGGCTGGCTGCAGCTCTCCGCTACCAATGCCAATTTATTGATTCTTTCCGGCATGGTCGCATTTCTAACCGGGGTAACACGAACTCCTTTTACGTCCGCTATCCTGGTTTTGGAAATGACAGACCGGCATAACGTAATTTTCCATCTCATGCTGGCAGGCATGGTATCCAGCCTGGCTGCGTTGATTATTGACAAACATTCATTTTATGATCATTTGAAAACTCAATATATCCGTGAATTAACGCATGAGAATAAACCTTTGTCGTTCAAAGAAAGTGTATTTTAGGTCTGTGCCATTACCGAATGCCAAAACTATTCAAAAATTAGCCGGGAACTCATTTCCCGGCTTTTGATGTTTCATTCTTCTCACTCTTGTTAAGGTTCTTTTTAAGAATTTCGATATACTTCATTGCCTCTTTATTTTGCGGATCGAGTGAAAGCAATTTCTCAAAGTATTCGATGGCTGTGGAATAATCCTTTTTGGAATTGGCATTATAGGCGGCTATGTAACCATAAGATTCAATGAGGTGCCTTCGATTTGTACTATTGGCGGTATCCTTACCGGCAATTTCGATCAGTTTGAGATAATGAGGGATGGCCAACCCGCTACTCATAGATGTGTCCATCGCCGCATCATTTCGGGCCCTCCAGTAATAGCCGAATTCCTGCTCCGGATATTTTAACTCATAGATACCGAAAGCGCTGTCTGCCATTTCATAGTTCTTAGCCAGATAATTAGCCAATCCCCAATTGAACAGGTCGAGGTTGGTGGCTTTAGGACTGGCATGATAAAATATTCCTAACCAGAAAGCCTGGCTTGGATAGTCTTTTAATTTCTTATAAATTTCAGACAGTTTTTTATAGTATTCAATCTTTTTGGCACTATCCTTCTCCATTTCCTCCGCTTTAATATAATAACGGGCAGCAGAATCATAAATATGCGCCAGGCCGAAATAAATATCACCCATCGTTTCATAATCCTTAATGACAAAAGCAGTATCATTCTGCAACTTGAAAAATTGCTGCATATAATCCCGTGCGTTCGAAGAATCGCTGAGCTCCTTATAAGAATAGGCTATCAGTTTGTACATCTTCGGATCCGCTTTTTGTCCTTGCCGGTCAATTAACCGGCGGGCATTTCTAATAGCATCCTCATATTTTTTTGAAACGAACATCAGGTCAGTTAGCAGGTAATCGTTTTTTATATTCTTATCCGAAGATTCGATATAATGATTAAGGTAATCGGCAGCCTTATGGACATCCCTGAAATAATAATAAAAGTACAACTCGTACCAGGCAGGAGCATAGTTTGGGTCCGATCTGATTGCATCATTGAAATACTTCAGGTACATTTCCGGATTCCCTTGTGATATAAAGATCTTCCCCAATCGAAAAGAAGCTCCTGCACAATTGTTATCTTGTTGGAGTGCGTTCTGGTAAGCTTTATAGGAATCACTTCCGTTCTGTAACTTACGGTAAGCATTCCCAAGTGTAACATATAACTCCGCGTTATGCTTATCCTTTTTTAACGCCTTATTCAATAGGTCAATTGCATAATTGGCATCCCCTGCTGGAGCATCTACCTGAGCCTTTCCAATCGCTAATAAAATAGCCGGGTCTTTTTCCCTGGTTTCCTCCAGGGCTTTGTTAAAATAAATCGCGGCACTGTCTTTTTTGTGTTCCTGCAGCAAGACATACCCATAAGCGCAGAGGACAAATGGCGCATTCCTGTTTCCTGCAGGCAGCTGAAGCAAGCTGTCCTTTATTGGTTTGATCTTATCTTTGCCTAAATAGGCTTGGGTCAACAACCACCAGGCCTCCGTATTATTAGGGTTAGCCTGAATAGCTTTTTGCATTAAATGTATGGCACTATCATACCGTTCGTAGTTTAATATTTTTTGTGCATCCTGAAGGGGCTGTGCTGCAAGCCTTCCCATTACTGGCACAAAAAGTGCTAAAAACAATACTTTTTTCATAAACTTTCTTCCTTTAGTTTGGTTATATGAGATTTTTATGGTGTTATTCGATTTTCCCTGTTCAATTCACATAAGGCTGAACATCCAGGATCTGGATTTTCGAATTTCCGGGAAGCAGATCGCTGATATGCCTCGATCCGATAAAAGATGAGATACCGCTTTCTGTCTCCGGATTAACCAGGATCATATCGGCCATAATAGATTTGGCATAATCCAATGTGGCTTTCGCAGGATTTTGATTAGGTATGGATATATGCTCAATGGGATGGTGCAACCTCTCTCTTAACTGATGATACGTTTGTAAGAATGCTTTAGACGTTTTCCCCTGATTTAATTTGTTGATTTCAGGGAATGTGACCAGATGAACCTGAGCCCGGTATTTGCCAGCTATCATAATAGCCAGCTCCAGTTTTCGCTCCGGGACAAAATCCCTGACAGGAACAACTATAATTTTTGTTTTGTGATGGATAGATCCGGGTTTAAGAGTTAGCACCGGGCAATTACTCAATTTGGCAATGTAATCCGGCAAAGCAGCCGATGAAAAAGGCCATCGCCGGCGTGTATCCTGTTTTCCGATGATTATCAAGTCGGGACCAAGCAACTTAGCCGTCTGGACAATCATATTCTGAATAGATGCCCCCTTCCGTATATTTGTCACCACTTTGACACCTGGCAAAATCTCTTCGATCTCCAATCTCCATTCAGCCAATTTCTTCTCCGCTTCCCAGATTAGATATTTCCGGGAAACTTTTACTTTTTCAAAACCTCCCATTGATATAGATGATAATAATTTCCAGGGCGTCATTGGATTCAGGACGTGCAACAAATGTAAAAAGGAGTTTTGAGGCTCGATAAGCCCGACAGCCTTTTTTACTGCCATCTTGGTGTTGAGCGAAAAATCAACGGGAATCAGTACCTTATTAAATGCAACTGGCATGCTAACTCTTTTTGTGAAAATAACTTTTGGGTTCTTCTATGTGACAAATTATCATCGCAACATTAATATCCAATTAAAGGGAGATTAGAATTAGATTAGAGACTATCTCCCGGCAAATCAATTAGTTGTATATTTGATCAGACATACCTAAATTGTTCCCATTCGCACATGACAGATGAAAGAAGGATATTGGTGGTGGAGGACGAGAAAAAAATCGCCGACACACTACATATGGGCCTCACGGAAAATGGCTTTTATGTCGAGGTCGCATATGATGGAAAGATCGGCCACATGTTATTCAGTTCTCACAAATATGATCTCGTCATTCTGGACATAAATTTGCCTGGCATGAACGGATATGACCTCTGCAAGGCTATCCGCTATCAAAATCAGCTTATACCCGTCATCATGCTTACATCCATGAGCGCCTTGGAGAATAAGATAGAAGGATATGACGCCGGTGCAGACGATTATCTTATCAAACCATTCGAGTTCCGGGAACTGCTCCTTAAAATAAGAGCTCTTCTCAAACGTACTTTGGGACAATACATTCCAGTCGGAAACATATTAAAAGCGGCTGATTTGGAAATGGACCTGGACAAAAAAGAAGTCCGCAGGGACGGCAGGAAAATTAAGCTGACTGCGAAAGAATTTCAATTACTGGAATATCTCCTAAGAAATAAGAACAGGGTCATTTCAAGAGCTGATCTTGCTATCAATGTATGGGATGTCGATTTTAATACCAATACCAACGTGATTGATGTATACATCAGCTACGTACGGAACAAAGTTGATAAGCTCTTCGATCACAAGCTTATTCAGACGCACGTGGGAATGGGCTATATCTTAAAAGAAAACGGGGTATAATGCCTGTAAAAATCCGGATAACACTGCTATTCACCTTATTGGTGTTGGCCATCCTGACATTAGTATGTAGTTCAGTCTATTATTTCTCCTTTACCAACAGGATCAAGGATATTCAGACGAGGTTGATTAACCGGGCAATCACCACCGGACGGTTACTTAGTCAAAGTGGCATGTTTGATCAGAAGATCATCCGTAAAATAGATGCTTCTACATCCGTGGCTATGAGGGATAAAGTGGTGCAAGCCTATGACTCATTGGATAAAATGATCTATTCCTATTGCGACCGCCCTGCTGATACAATTACCGTCAGTAAATCCCTCGTTGACCAGGCACGGAAAAATGGAAAAATATATTTCAAGGCAGAACGAAAGGATGCAATTGCCTATTATTATGAAGACGAGAACAACAAGCTGATTATAATTGCCGGTGCTTATGACGAGGCCGGGAACGATAAATTAAGACACTTAAGAACGGTCTTGTCCTTTAGTTTTATGGGTGGAATACTAATCTCTGTCATTGGTGGATATTTGTTCTCGATTAGCCTGCTCCGTCCTTTGCGAAAAATTGCGGATGAGGTGAACGAAATTTCGGCCCGAAACCTTACGAGGAGAATACAATCGGTAAATAAAAATCAGAAAGATGAATGGTATTATTTGTCTGATACCCTCAATCAATTACTTAATCGATTGCAGGAGAGCTTTGAAATACAGGGCCGGTTCATTTCCAACGCTTCTCATGAACTTTCCACCCCTCTTACATCTATCTCCAGCCAGTTGGAAGTTTCCCTGCTCAGGATGAGAAATGTGGAAGATTACCGTAAAGTAATACATTCCGTTTATCAGGATGTGCAACAATTGAATAAGTTGACGCAGACGCTGCTGGAATTCGCCAGGGCTTCAGGCACTGCCAGCGGATTGGAAATTGATCTGATCCGTATCGATGAAATCCTGTTAAGATTGCCGGGTGAAATGACCAAAATGAATAACCTATGGTCCGTTACGCTTGATTTTGACCATTTACCCGAGGAAGAAGAAGCACTGCTTGTCTTTGGTAATGAAGATCTCCTTTTTACTGCGATTAAGAATATCGTATCCAATGGCTGCAAATACGCTGACGACCATCATGCGACTATAAAACTTGCTGTTCATGGCCAGGAAATAATAATAACAATAGAAGATAAAGGCGAGGGCATCGAGGAAACAAATTGGGAAAATATTTTCCAGCCCTTTTACCGTACTGATGAAGAACATTCCATTCCAGGCTTTGGTCTCGGCCTTTCCCTGGCAAACCGGATTATAAAATTACATAAAGGAAGAATTACGCTTCATTCAATTGTTGGACAAGGTTCCTCCTTTCTAATAGGCATTCCAAATGCCAGTAATATTAAACAGTAACAGGAAAGCAATACCATCGTCATCTTCGGGATTGACCGAAATACGGGTTTGCTGCGTCCTACGGGGGAAATGCTAAAAGTGCCGGCGCCTTCTTGTCTGAAGATGATACCTTAAGGATTTATCCCCCGCTTCCGCCTCCGCGTAATTTTGAAAAAGTTATTGCCAACATTTTTACGAATTTATTTAAATTAAAGGTCGATCCGTCAAAAAAAGCAAGATTTCGCAACTACAACATTCAATCCCGGCCTAATCTTGCTTAAAAATAAATATGGAACTTACTAATCACTACACGGCCTCCAATACCACCCACCCCTTTATAGATGCGCTTGTTAGTCCAGGCCCATCCCTGGAACTAGGTAATTTTGCACAGATCTATGTCCCTATCATCGGCAGTTGGAACGTAGTCGCCCTCGACCAAAATACCGATGGAACCCAGCAAAAATCACAAGGAGAATGGCACATAGCCTGGGTCCTCGAAGGACGCGCCATCCAGGACATCTTTATCTGCCCTTGCCCTGACCACCGTAGTCCAGCCATCAGCAAAATCAACAACCGCTATGGCACCACCATCCGTACCTTTGATCATGCCACCCGGCAATGGAAAATAGACTGGTTTAACCCTGTCACCGGAGCCCGGAACGAGTTGATCGTCCGGGGATATCCCGATCGTATCGAGCAAACAGGCCAGGACGAACTGGGGCGCCTCATACGCTGGTCCTTCTCCGACGTCCAGCCTAAGTCCTTTTATTGGTCAGGTGAATATTCAGCAGACAACGGCCGGTCATGGATCAAACAGTCAGAATTTTTCGCTACCCGGAAGTAGCAATTCTCCTTATCTTTATTACATGGAAGCCGTCATTCAGGAATTGTATACCTCATCCCAAATGCAGATCAGGGATTTCGTATGCCAGTGCCGGGAATGCGGCTTTTCACGCGAAGAATACAGGGAAAAATTCTCCATCTGTTACACCCGGAAAGGTAGCTTCCTATTCAACGTATTCAACGATGACCTCCACTGTTATACAGGCAAATTTCTACTAAACAAGCCCCGCTTCACCCATCGCGTCAAACATTACCACCAACAGCCGGATGAATGTACCATCATATACTTTGGATCCGATTTATTTCTCCAACTTCAATCCCAGCACAAAAAATGGTTAAACAATTTTTTTTCCGACCCTGATACCCACTCCGTGCTTGTTGACGCCACGCCTAAAACCGAATATCTACACCAACGACTCTTCGGTTGCCTGACTTTTGGAAACACAGCAACCCTGTTGATTGAGAGCCTCGTGATGGACCTGCTCACCTGTCTGCTGGAAGAAAATGCGACGGGTACCTCATCACCTATTTCTGATCGGCAGAAATCATTATATCTGCCAGGGATCGAAGAAGCGAAAATATATCTCCAGCAGCACCTGGACGAAGACATCTCATTAGAACATGCAGCCATCCAAGCCCGTATGAGCATGTACCATTTCAATCGTGTATTCAGGCGCATCGTTCAATTGAGCCCTCATCAGTACCTATTGGAACTACGGGTGCAACACGCACAGCAATTACTAAAAGAAACTAAAGAAAACATTGCATCCATCGCATATTTATGCGGATTCAAAAGTCCGCAACACTTTAGTCACGCCTTCAAAGCAAAAACTGGATTATCGCCCATACAATTTCGTAGTATAGGTTCTACCGGGTAGTATAATAGCATATAAATCAGTTCTTTTACGTATATAAAAACTGTAAGGCAAGGTTGAAGCCCAAAGAAGGTGATTGCTTCGTGTTTTGCAGTTACGGTGATCAAAGTGCCCCTCAAATCAATTCGAGCAAAGGATTGATCACCATCCAACATAGTCAGGCGGTTTTAGGCCGTTTAGGCGCAGGTATACGATCATCTGCGCGCGGTGATGAGTTTGATGATCATTGATCAGGTTGATGATCTGGAGCTTGTTCATAGGTCCTGCAAAAAAACTAACCGTATCGGCCAGATGCTCCGGATTGAAATGCGCCAGGGCGTATAGTGCATTGTCGTAAGCCCTGGTTACTACAGCAATAATCTCTTCTTTTTTCTGTTTCTTTTTATCGGATTCCTTTAGGGTATCGGCTCCTTTAAGGAGATATCCGGATGTTAACCAGTCCAGATTCTCTGCAAGATGGAGGAGTTGTTCGGCAAAATTCATTTCTTCTACGGTAGGCTTGAAATCGTATTTGCTTTTTGGCATCGCTTCAGCTACTTTTAGAGTATAGGCCTTTGCATGTTGCAATTTGCTAATGGCCGCGTCCATGAACAATTTGTCTGCGGATTGAGAGAACGCATTTTGGGAAAATAAAGCACATAATAAGAAGAAAAGATGGCGAGGCATATATACAATTTAGTCTATAAAGCTAATGTTTTACACACGGGTAACCTAAGAATTTGCAGGCCCAGCAGTCTGGACCCCATTTTCCGGCTCAGTCGGCGCCGAGGCTGAATACAAGTTGGGTCAAACGCGACACCAAAGGCCGTACCTTGCTATGCGGCTTCATTGGCTTCTTACCATGTCTCCACTATGAATTCTTTGCATAGAGCGCTGGTTCAACAACCAGCCTCATAGCCTACCTGCGCAGCAGCTCCACTTTACGCCTCTTCCCTTTCGAATCGATAATATCCAGGCTTTTTACCTGTTCGTTTATCTCAACAGCCCTTGCTGACTGGGATAAATATCCGGCACCGTAATAAAACTCCTGTCTGGACATTTTACCATTCCTGTAGGTTATTTCTGCGTAGACGTCGAGGGGCCTGGCGTAAACAATCCTCCCGCTCTTTTGAGCAGGACATAGAACCCGTAAGCTATCGGCATTCGCCGCCGCAAGGATGACTTCATGGCCTCCCTTGTCATATAAACAAGCCAGGCTTTTCATATCTCCCTGCAGGAACAGGCCACTGACTGTTGCCGGTAAGGGTTTAAAATTTCCCTTTCCGTCTCCCTTTAGCACCAGTCCCAGGGAAGCGTCCATCCATCCGTATACCACTTCATTGGAATGTGAATTGCCGGACAAGATCAGATCCATATTTCCATCCTTATCGGCATCGATCGCCAGGATCCCATTGATACAGGATATTTGCGCGGCAGCAGGTAAAGGAGAAATGCTGAACTTTCCATTTCCCCTATTGATCAGGATACAGCTTTCAAAAATATCGGCCCGATAGTGTGCTGCACCGGATAATTCATCCGCCTTGAAGACTTCCTCCAGACCGGACTTGCTATATGAATCGTAGTTCCAGTATTTTTTCTTCAGGGATGGAATAACGCGGAACAGGTCATCCCGGTAAGCAAACGGATAACGTTCTTTCCTGCCCGTTTCGTTGGCCATATAACAGGATAAAACGGGCTGCGCCTTGGTGCTGCCGTTGAACTTATTATAAAATAATTCTACGGGCTCGTTTTTAGCCGGCCTGTAATCAACATTGGTACCCATGTTACCCACTATGTAATCCATTTTCCCGTCATTATTAATGTCGACCGGGTAGATGCTGTTCCACCAGCCATTGACTGCATGCAGCCCGGTCTGACCGGTAACATCGACGAATTTGCCTTTGTTGTTCTTTAAAAACACCGGCGACATCCATTCACCGACTACAATCAGGTCGACCCAACCGTCGTTGTCAAAATCGCTCCATACCGCCGATGTGACCATGCCTATATTCATTAATGCCGGCGCAACTTCAGCGGTTACATCGACAAAACGGCCTTTTTCATTTTTCAGCAAATAACTACGCGGCGACTCCGGGTATGACCCGGGAGAGTTCCCTCCGCCCCGGAACAGATCGATGTCGCCGTTTTTATCGAAATCAGCTCCTATTACGCAGCTGCCGCTTGACACCATGCCCGGAAGTGCTGGTTGGCTTTTAGTAAAATTGCCCTTGCCATCGTTGAGATATAGCCTGTCCTGGTAAGCCCCGGGAATTTTTTTAAACTCGTTGCCCCCGCTCACTACATAGAGATCGGCATCTCCGTCATTATCCGCATCAAAAAGCAGGACGCCCATATCTTCACAATTCGCATCCTGCAGATTGATCTTCTTTTCCACAAAGGTTCCATTAGCATTTTGCGTAAATAATGAGCCTGCATTTCCTGAAGAACCCCCTATGAAAAAATCAAGACCATCTTTATTATCTACATCCCCAACGGCTATGCCCGGGCCTTTCCTCGAATACGACCTGGGCAGCAATAATTCATCATTGAAATCATTATACTCATTTTCTATCTGCCGGTAATGAATAGTATACCGGTCGCCGGCATTAAAAAAGAGGGGCTGCGCTGCAACATTTCCCGGCTGCGGCGACAGGGACGTCTTATAGCTGATCTCCAGCCGCTGATTGGCCTTCACATTCTTTATAGTTTGCCCTCTGCCATCCGGCCATATTATTTTGACCGAATCTACAATGGAATGGCGGCCGATGCCAATACACAGTGGTCCGGCCATACTGGATAAATAACCTCTGACAGGCATATAGTAGGTATAGAAGTTGTCCTTACCGCAATATAGAACGACACTCGTCCCAAAAGCGTTGATATTGCTCTCGCTGCCTTTAAGTGTAATCCCCAGGTAATTGTTCTTATTCTTTTCCTTATTCTCCTTATTTTCATATATATATGCCTCTTCATTAATATTGCTGGTAATTAAATCCAGGTCTCCGTCGTTGTCAAGGTCAGCATAAGCCGCACCATTGGAATAGGAAGCATTTCTTATTCCCCAGGCATCCGTCATGTCATCGAAGGCGAGGTTCCCGTTATTCCTGAAGATATAATTGGATACATGAATGCCCTTTAATTTACCCAGCAGGTCTCTTGTTCTTTTGATCTTATCTTCTGCAGTCCCGAATGTATTGTTATCAGCGTTGTAGCTGAGAAAATCAAGGTCCGTGATATTTTTTGCAAACCCATTCGTAACATAGCAGTCACGCATGCCGTCATTATCAAAATCACATAATAGAACGCTCCAGCTCCAGTCTGTGGCATTCACACCGGCCATTTGGGCAATATCGGAAAAATAAACGATGCCCTTGGCATTCACCCCCTGGTTTAACTGCAGGGTATTGCGCATATATTCATCCACATAACCGGCCTTTTTCCGCATGGAAAAATTCTCATAATCCGATCTTGCGATCATGGTCTTTCTTCGTTCATTATTCGCTGGTAACATGTCCAATACCATAATGTCCGGCTTCCCGTCGTTATTGATATCGGCAATATCCACCCCCATTCCATTATAGGTCTGATGGCGCATGCTTTGCGCAGCGCATTCCCTGAAAGTTTTATTCCTTTGATTGATGAGCAGCTGGTCATTCGGCATAAAATCGTTGGCTACATACACATCAGGCCATCCATCCCCGTTGAAATCATCGATAGCCAGTCCGAGCCCATAACCTTCTTCGGTGATCCCTGCCTTTGCCGAAACCTCTTTATAAAAAGGATGCCCTGCCGAATCCCCTATATTCTCGTAGAGACGATCTACGGTTTTCCCCCTGGTAACAGGATAAGCGGCAGGATTGACAAAACTCTTTTCTACCCCGTCCACGTCATTGGTCATTAGATACATATCCAGATCGCCATCCCGGTCATAATCAAAAAAAGCGGACTGAACACAGAAAGAGGTGTCCGCAAGCCCATAGCCGGCTGCATCCTCCTTAAAGGTTATATTGCCATTGACGCCCCCCTGGTTAATAAATAATAAGTTATGATGTCTTCCCATCCGGCCGGGTCCCGCAACACTCAGATATATGTCCATCCACCCGTCATTATTTATATCAACTACGGACACGCCCATTATCCAATCATGTGTCGTTAAGCCCGCAGCTGCCGTAATATCCCCGAACTGCATCTTACCCTTGTTGAGATATAGCTTCGAAGAAACCATATTGCCCGTAAAAAAAATATCCTGCAGCCCGTCATTGTTAAAGTCGGCGATACCCACGCCTCCCCCATTGTAACAATAGTAGTAGCTAAGTATATTCACCGAATCGTTCTCCGTAATAGTATTGGAAAAGCTCACACCAGTGTTTCCGGCAGACAATCTTGTAAACAGGAGATGATTGCCCTGTTTACAAGCGGCCGGAAGCAATACCAGCAGGGACAGATAAAAATGACGTAAGGCCTCTTTCATAGACTAATTCAATATCAGTTCCAAAACTGGTATCTCATACCCGGGCTTCTTCACAGGGAGCTTCAACACAATATCGTTATTGTCTTCCGTAAACAGTAATTCGGAATGATCGTGCAGGAACTGCGCATATTTTATCAGCCCTTTGTATCCGTGCAAGGTAAGGACACCGGTAGCAGGATAATCGTACAAGTGAAAATACAATTTTTTTGCGGCTGCATTATAAGTGAGTTTCCCCTCTTGTGGGCACTGGAAGAAGTCAGGCGCATAACTGCAATTGTAAATGGATTGACTGTTGGCGTACATCCATTGCGAAAGACTGTCCAGGGCATTATTTGCCCGGTAATCGAATTCACCGCGGGCGGTGGGCCCCACATTTAAAATGAGGTTCCCGCCATTGCTGGTGGAAGTGATCAACAGATCCAGTAATTGCCGGTGTGTTTTCCAGCTATGTTCATCCCTGTAGTAGCCCCATGAGCCGGAGAAAGTCTGGCAGGTCTCCCAGGTCTTGCTTTTGTATTTTTCCAATTCTTTTGTGCTGACCTGTTCTGGGGTTTCAAAATCACCGCCATCAGAATAATCGCTAAGCCCTAACCTGTTATTGACAATAATGCCAGGCTGCAATTTTCTAACCAGCTTCAATAATTCTACAGCCCCCCAATCGTCCGCACCTTTTCCATGCAAGCCAATATCCTTTTTATCCCAGGACCAATCAAGCCAGAGAATATCAATTTTTCCATAGTTGGTTAGCAATTCGGTGATCTGGTTTCGTAAATATTG
>NZ_JBTLQH010000039.1:0-57083 GCF_054461575.1 Flavitalea flava | reverse complement strand
GGTCAATCGGACGAAGTCCCATTTTTAACGATTTCCTGTTAAAGGGCTAAGCTACTAAAATAGCCCTTTAACGGGAACAAGATTGACCACGGGTCAATCGGACGAAGTCCCATTTTTAACGATTTCCTGTTAAAGGGCTAAGCTACTAAAATAGCCCTTTAACGGGAAATAAGCCGGCGAATTGTGCCGGCTTATTATTACGCAAAACCCCTGCCTGGCCAAATTATTTCGTATTCATTTGCAGGATCAGATTGACCATGGCGCTCTCGGAAACCTCCTGGGGATCAAAACTCAGGGTTGTATAATTATTGCTGCCTGCGGGTGAAGCAATCGTTACGTCCTTCATGTCGGCATAGAATTTCCCGTTTTGGGTGCTCATGGCCAGGAAGGTACCCTGCATACCGACAGGAATGGAAGCCTGGTAACTGATAAATCCCTGGTTGGTGCCCGTTGCATTCAGGATGATATCGTAAAATTTGATCAGCGTATTCTGATTATGGGGTTTGAAATACAGCATAGTTGGCTGATCTGCCATATAATTGGTCGAAGTCTCGCTGTTATAATGACTGTTGAAATACCCCAGAACGGTCGTTTTAGTCCCGGAATTACTTTGGATCGCATCGCAATTTCTCCATTTGACGAGGCTATCCAGTCTGAAATTGAGGGTTCCATTCGTACCATTGAAGAAGGCATAACTGGATGGGAGCTGATTCCAGGCAATCCCTTTGCGAAGAGCCGTCTGAATGGAAATCGTAATAGGGGTGTTCAGGTAATCGTAACCGGATAAGGTCACCGTGGCAGCAGAATCTCCACCCCACATCGGAACTTCCTGCCCATTCGGTTTGGCGGGTACCTGTACTTTCAGAACACTATCCTTTTTTAACAAGAGCTCCTGGTTGTTCTGGGAAACCCTGACAAAAAATTCGCCGTAGGATACCAGCATACGACCGTCACTGGTAAGGGTAGGTTTATCACCCAGGATCATATCGCTGGGAGAGTTGATCTCTTTAACGGCAACGGTAACGGACCCTGTTACGGCAGCTCCCGCGGAGGTGACGAAAACGCCGGCAGGAATGGTGTATTTAATACCCTTTGAGGAGGTGATTTCAGCTCCGGCGGATGCATCCACTGTGAACGTTTCAAATTGGGGCCCATGACTCTGCAGGAAGGCGGTCATAATCTTTCCGTCCTGGTTATTATTATTGTTGTTCTGTTCGACGGAACCATTTTTTTTGCAGGACATAATACTTAAAGCCGAAGCGGTGAAAAAAGCCAGTGATTTTAGGGATAAATTTTTCATATACCGTGTTTTTAATTTAAAAATGAAGCCTTTCCTAAGTAAATCACCGATGTCCTGCTTTTGTTACCCCTCTTTTCCGGCTTTTTTTTGGATATTCGCCAAAAAGCTTCCCCCGGATGATGATTCACCCCGATCAGCGATACCTAGAAGGGCTATTAAGAAATGATACTCAGGTAGTTGACGAAATTTACCGGCTTTTTGCCCCCCGAATTAAATTCCACATTCTGCAGCGACGGGGCTCTGAAGAGGATGCCGCGGATATCTTCCAGGAGTCTTTAATAGATATCTATAACCAGGCGAAATATAAAGGACTACAGCTAACCTGCCCCTTTGAACCCTTCCTATTACTTATTTGCAAAAGAAAATGGTTGAATGCACTAAAGAAAAAGGAGCATAGCCCGGTAACAAAATCCACAGATGATTTATATGATTATGGAGAAGATGTTTTTGCCCTGGCCGAAAACCTGGAGATGGAGGAGGGAAAGGTCCGCTTGTTTTTCCGGGAATTTGAGCGGCTGGGCGAAAAATGCCGGGAAATAATAAGATTACACCTTACAGGGGAAAAACAGGAGAAAATTGCCGCTACCCTTGGCGTTACGTATGGTTATCTGCGTAAAAAGAAATCGGAATGTATGGCAACCTTATTATCCTATATACAAGAGCAAAAAATATAAAGCAGGCGCATAATATTTAAGGCAGAAGAACAAAATATAAGGCAGGCGCACAAAATATAAATCTGGCAAACAGAGCATAAAACAGGCGCACAAATAGTACTGGTGCACATAAAATAAATAAAGAGCGTAGAAAATATCCGATATGGCAACTTACGATAAAGAAACAATTATCCGGTACGTAGACAATGAGTTGTCACCGGAGGAAAAACAGCAAATAGAGGAAGACCTGGTGAAGGATGCTTCCCTGGCGGGTGAGATTGATCTTTACCGTCAATTGAAAGCTGCCTTGCAGGAGCGGTTGCCGCATGATCCTAAAGGGGATGCTTTGCTGGGTACGTTGCGGGAGATGAATAAGAAATATTTTGCTCCATCTGCTCCATCTGTGGAGGCCAGTCCGAAGGTCGTTCCATTCCGGAAATATTTTACGGGGATGGCAGCTGCCGCGGCTGTGATCATAGCCGTGGTTATGCTTTGGCCATCAAACCGGGAAGGTTTTCTGGAAAAGCTTGGACATACGGACATGATCAGTACTACGGAACGGGGGGGGAATACGGATTCGCTATTACAACAGGCATCGGAATTTTTCAATAAGCAGCAATTTGACCGGGCCCTTCCCTTGCTGGATCGGGCTGTAAAAGAAGATAGCAGCAGCCAGCTGGCTTTGTTTTACAGGGGTGTGACCCAATGGCATACCGGAGCGGCGGATGCGGCGAGAAGGGATCTGGAAAAGGTATATGACGGAGGTTCCGCTTTACAATATGAGGCAGCCTTTTATATGGCTATTAGTTATGCCGGGCAGAAAAATAAGCCGGCCGCTTTGGAATGGTTAAAAAGGATCCCGGAAGACACACCTGTTTCTGACAAGGCAAAACAATTAAAAAAAGAATTGGAATAAGGACCATCTCTGTCCCTCATAAATATAAGACCCGCTGCAGTAGCGGGTTTTGCTTTTACTAGCTATCTATTCACCGGTTCCCCAAAAAATAACTCCCCAAAAGAACCTTCCCAAAATATCTTCTCAAAATATCTTCTCAAAATATCTTCTCAAAAAAATCATTCTCTAAAAACAGGAGAATAAGGGGTAACAAAATCTACGGCCGGTTTATATATACTTAAAGGAACCAATATTTAAAGTATCTATTCATCTTTCATTTTTTAACAATTAAAACAAGAGTTATGAAAATTATCGCCATCTGTTTGATCGCAGGAGCTTCTTTGACAGCTTCCGGTCATTGCTTTGCCCAGATCAGTCTCGGAGCAACAAGCATCACCAGGGTAAGCTCCGTTGCCAGTGTAAATAGCCCCGGAATAAACAACGCCTTGAGGGCCACCACTTCCATGGCCAGGACTACGACCACCATGGGAAAGACAACCGTCCACCAAACCGTGAATTCAACTTCTTCCACCGTGCAAGGCGGGGTGAATTCCGACGTCAACCATTTCGCAGCCGGGACGACCGAACTCCAAGCCGCTGCAAATGATCATGCGAACGCGAATGATCACGGGAACGCAAATGGTCAGGTGACCACAAATGGTCAGGTGAATGCAAATGGACAGTTGAACCCGGAAGGGAATGTGAAGGCTGATGAGAAGACGGTTCAAAAGGTTACAAGCCAGGCAAGGACTCAGGTAAAGAATAGTTCCGATAAGGCCGTTTCCACCGGTGAATCAGCCGTGAAAAGAGCCTCTGATACCCAGGTAAAGGCCGAAGCCGACACCCGGATAAAAAGCAGTGCAAGCGCCGCAAGTCATTAAATCCCTATAAAACTGCAGCGGTCGCTTACCGGCGGCCGCTGCTAAACGATTAATCTACCGTTATGCAATCCTTCAAATATATCCTCTTCCTGCTTGCTGCACTGTTCTTACTCGGACACCAACCTGCTTTTGCACAGGAGGAAGACTCTGTCGTGGCCAACAGTCTTGCGGGAGGAAAGGGTAAGGACTCCTCCCTGGAGCAGGAAAAAGGCCATTTTATCATCGGGGTAACCTATCATTCAGCCATGAATTATTATGGGCGGGTGGACAGTTTTAAAAGCAAGGGGCTATATCCGTTTGCCGGTTTTTCATTCAGGAATGGTTTATTCCTGAATGCAACCTTTGTCTTTATTCATAACGATCTCCAAACCCAGTACGCAGCAACGCTGGTCGAAGGGGGGTATAATTTTAAAAATAAAAAGGGCAATTGGGCAGGCAGTCTTTCTGCTTCCAAATATTTCTATCAGGCAAATACGGATCTTATCCAATCTGCCGTGAAGGAAGTTGTTACGGCCAATATCACCAATTTGAATAAAATAATGAATATTACCGTTGGAGCGGATGCCAAACTTAGTGATAAGACTGATTTTGGCTTGCAGGTCGGCCTGGATCATATCATCCGGATACCGGGCGTACTATGCGGCAAGGATGTGATCGTTCTCGACCCTTCTGCTTATATCTATTCCGGTACACAGCATTTCAGCCAAACGTATTACCAGCAAAAGAATTTATTGCTATTCCCGGTCGGGATGGACTCCTTCACTAAGAACAGCCAGGAGTTTAATGTGCTGGCTTATGAATTCAGTATGCCTATCGTGTATGGGTATAAAAAAATCAACCTGATCCTTACTCCTGCTTATATATTGCCTCAGCATATGCTAACTGCAGCAGGGCAATCGGGGGTTTCTGAAAGGGGCACAAATCTGTTTTATATTACGACTACCCTCAAATTCACCTTGTGAACAAAAGTTAAGGCCCTGTACCCAAAAATTATGATTGGGATATTTATGGATAAAGGCCGGTAAGGGGGCGGATAAATGGGTAAAAACGGCTTCTAAAAGGGATCTTGGAAAGAAATTAATCAAATTTCCCTAATTTACCGCCTTAATATAAGTCCCAGAGAAAAATCTGCCCTACAACAAACATAAAAAAACCTAACCGTTCATGTCCAATTCATTGTTCCGTAAAAAATCCCTGGCTAAGATCATAAGCGATGCTGAATGCGGATTGGGGGACGGCCATGGTGCGGATGGCATGAAAAAAGTATTAGGGGTGAGGGACCTTACGCTTATGGGGGTTGCAGCCGTTATCGGGGCGGGGATTTTTTCCACTATTGGCACAGCCGCTTTCCATGGAGGTCCCGGGGTGATCTTTCTGTTTATGATCACAGCAGTCACCTGTGGATTTACTGCCCTTTGTTATGCCGAATTTGCCTCCCGCGTACCGGTATCCGGGAGCGCCTATACCTATTCTTATGTAACCTTCGGAGAGATGATAGCCTGGATCATCGGTTGGGCCCTGATCCTGGAATACGCTATTGGGAATGTCGTGGTCGCCATCTCCTGGAGCGCTTATTTCAATAATATCCTCAAGGCCTTTGGTGTCAACCTGCCTGAATGGCTGACCATCGGCTACCAGACGGCGAAAATGAACTATACCGCGGCCCTGGAGGCCGGCAAACCGGTCAAAGACCTGATCTATATGAATGCTCCGGACTTGTTGGGCTTTAAATTCATCATCAATCTTCCGGCCTTCATCATCGTTGGATTGATCACCATTCTCGCTTATATCGGGATCAATGAAAGTCGTAAAAGCGCCAATTTTATGGTGGGTTTAAAGATCGTGGTTTTGATCTTTATCGCGATCGTGGGTTTCTGGATCATATTTTCGACGGGTACCACTTCCAACTGGACTCCTTTTTTACCAGAGGGGATGGGAGGTGTACTCAAAAGTGTGTCCTCGGTATTCTTTGCGTATATCGGTTTTGACGCCATATCCACGACGGCTGAGGAGTGCAGTAACCCGCAAAAAGATTTGCCCAAGGGTATGATTTACTCCCTGGTGATCTGTACGATAATCTACATCGTCACGGCACTGGTCATCACCGGATTGGTCAACTATAAAGAATTTAATGGAGTTACGGATCCCCTGGCCTATGTCTTCGATCGGATCAACATGCACAAGATCGGGTTTATCATATCGATTACTGCGGTGATCGCTTCTACCAGTGTATTACTGGTCTTCCAGATAGGGCAACCCCGTATCTGGATGAGCATGAGCCGGGATGGCCTTTTGCCTAAACGATTCAGCAAACTGAGCCCCCGTTTCCGGACTCCCGCCTTTGCCACCCTGGTGACGGGATTTCTGGTAGGGATCCCGGTATTGCTGGTGGATGATAAGCTGATGACAGACCTGACCAGTATCGGAACCTTATTTGCCTTTGTGCTGGTTTGTGGGGGGGTACTTTATCTGCCTGCACTGAAAAAGCAGGCTGGTAAATTCCAGATCCCTTACCTTAACGGCAAATTCATAATTGGTATCCTGGTTGCCCTTTTTCTTATCTTATCCAGGGATAGGGTGTCGGGCTCCATTAAAAACATCAGCGCGGAGGGATATGAAGAGATCCTGTTTCTCTTCTTTGTTATCGCCGCCATCATCATTGCCATACTCAGCTTTATTCGCAACTACTCGGTAATCCCGGTATTGGGCGTACTTTGTTGTCTTTATCTGATGATCGAGATCCCCCCCAAAAGCTGGGTGGTCTTTTTTGCCTGGATGGGTTTTGGGCTGACCATCTACTTTCTTTATGGATACCGGAGAAGTAAATTGGCTGGTTCCCGTCCCCTCATTCCGCCAACCGGCACATCCACTCCCTAAGAGGTCTTCAGAACAGAAATCTCCAGGACAAGAGAATGTCAGAAGCCCGGTTTCCTGAATTTTCAGAAAGCAGCAGAAAATGGGCCTGCAATCCTGTAAATTTGCAGTATGAAATTTCAGGTAGGAGATAAGGTAGTCGTTCAGCATTCCAATGACGAAGGCGAGGTATTAGAGATCATTAATGATAAAATGGTCCTGATAAACGTGCGGGGAGTGAAATTCCCGGCTTACACCGATCAGTTGGATTTCCCCTACTTCAAACAATTCTCGGAGAAAAAACTTTTTCCCGAGAAAAAGCAGAAGACCTATATCGATCAGATTCCCCGGGAAAAACCCTCTCCCAACCAGAAAAAGGAAAGGCTGTCCAAACTGACGGGTGGGGTATGGCTTACCTTCCTGCCCGTCTTTGAGAGCGATGAATTCGGGGATGATGTCGTAGACAGGCTAAAAGTTCACCTGGTCAATAATACGCCTGCCGGTTATCAGTTCTCCTATCATCTCAATTATTTGGGGGAAAGCGACTTTGATCTGGACAACCAGGCTTATCCCTTCCAGGATTTTTACCTGCATGACATTCCTTTTGCCAATCTGAATGACAACCCGCTTTTTGCCGTTGAATTTTCCCTGACCAATCCAGACAAGGGAAAGGCCGAACATTTTGAGACCTCTCTGAAGCTGAAGGCCAAACAAGTATTCAGCAGGATCGAGGAAATAAAAAAGAAAGGCGAGTCCACCTTTTCCTACAAACTGTTCGAGACTTATCCGGACCGGCTGGAAGAAGAACCCGTCATCAATACCAGTTTGTTGACGGGATCCGGTTTCAGGATCTATGAGGCCTCACAGGCACGCAAACACCTGGAACCCGCCCGGTCCGAATTGGATCTGCATATCGAAAAACTGGTGGAGAAATGGTCCGCCCTGGATAACCTGGAGATCCTCGCCATCCAGCTGCAGACCTTTGAAAAATACCTGGACCTGGCCATGGCCCATCACCTCCCCACTATGGTTGCGATACATGGATTAGGAAGTGGCCGGCTCCGTGATGAAGTTCATGAGATCCTCCGTATGAAAAAAGGAGTCAAATCCTTTATCAATCGTTATGATCCCCGGTATGGTTATGGCGCAACCGAGATTTTCTTTCAATACTAACCAGCTAATTCCGGCCGGCTAAAACAAATCAGGTGACAATTAACCCGATTTTTGGCAGGGTTCCCCGCTTTCGTGGTTAATAAATGTAGAAGAGACGTTTTTTTTATAGAAAAAAACCGCGTAGATTAGTTCTGTAAAACATTCTCCAAACAACCTTCAATAACCCATGCAACGAAAGAAATTTTTACAAAACTCATTACTCGCCGGAGCTTCCCTGTTAACGGCTGGCGCTGCCACAGCGGCTTCGGATCGGCACAAAGGCTCAACCTCCGCCACGAAGCCTTTTAATCTGAATTATGGGACACACGACGGCATGTTCCGCAATTCAGCCGGAAACGATTTTATCGATCAGATTAAGTTTGCCTATGATCAGGGGTTCCGTGCCATTGAAGACAACGGCATGTCCGGAAGACCTGTCGAACAGCAGAAAAAGATCGGGGACGCCCTGGCCAAACTGGGCATGTCGATGGGCGTTTTTGTTTTAGATAAAGGAGGGAACGGGGCCAATACCATCGCGAGCAATAAGCCGGAAAATCTCGAAATATTCCTGAAAGGCTGTCGACAGGCGGTAGAAGTAGCCAAACGCTGCAATGCGAAACTAACCACCGTTGTTCCGGGTGATTTCGATAGGGATCTTCCCATGGGTATCCAGACGGGAAATATCATCGAAGCCCTGAGAAAGGGAGCAGCCATATTGGAACCCCACGGAATCGTCATGGTCCTTGAACCGCTTAGTGATACGCCGGATCTGTTTCTGCGTAACTCCGATCAGACCTATGCCATTTGTAAGGCGGTCAACAGCCCTTCCTGCAAAATTTTATTCGACATGTACCACATGCAGCGCAATGAAGGAGACCTGATCCACAATATCGATCTTACGTATAGTGAAATCGCCTATTTCCAGATCGGCAACAACCCGGGCCGAAACGAACCTACGACGGGAGAAATGGATTACAAGAATATTTTCAAACATATTTATAATAAAGGATACCGCGGCATCTTGGGTATGGAACATGGTATTTCTCTGCCGGGGAAAGACGGAGAAACAGCCCTGATAAAAGCCTACAGGGACAGCGATAGCTTTCTATAATTGAAGCCCTTATAATAAAAAAAGCGGTCTTTCCTGGAAAGACCGCTTTTTTTATTCCATCTCCCATCTCATAAACCACCTAAAAAGCCTTCGTGACCCCGGGAATGGCAACGGGATAAAAACCGTTTGCATCGGGTAACACCGGAGGCGTGGCATTAAAATCATAACTGGCCGGCATGATATTCAACCCTGAATTAATGGCTTTATCCCAATCCACTTCCTGACCGGAATAAGTGGCCATTCTGCCTAAAAGGGAAGTCATCGTACTTTTAGCGCCCCTTTCGGCATCCCAGAATTTATACTCGCCTTTAGCTATAGCTTCGAACAACTCATCATGTTCTGTCTGATAGGGTTGGTTCTCTTTTGTTTTATCGAACTGATAGATCAGCTTACCTTTTGGATCCGTGATGCGGGCCTCATCGCAATAGACCTTGCCCTTGGTACCGATCAGTAATTCATCGACCTTGCTGGCCGTACCTTTCTGATGACGGCACTGGCTATTCAGTATGGCTCCGTTGCCATAATGGAACTCGACATAATGATGGTCGAAGATCTGTCCGTAATCCTTCCCTGTTCTTACCTCGCGTCCCCCCATTCCCTGGGCTGTTACGGGGTAGCCTTCCAGCGCCCAGTTGATAACATCGAGATTATGGATATGCTGTTCGGTAATATGATCGCCGCATAACCAGACAAAATAATACCAGTTACGCATCTGGTATTCCATTTCCGTCCATCCCGGCTGGCGGGGATGGACCCAAACCCCGTCATTATTCCACCAGGCATTTGCCGAAACGATATCCCCGATGGCGCCGTCATGAACGCGTTTGATCAGCTCCCGGTAAGAGTTCTGATAACGGCGCTGCAGACCGACCACTACGTTTAGTTTTTTAGCTTTTGCTTTCTCTGCAGCAGCCAGGACACGTTGAATACCGGCCGGATCCGTAGCTACCGGCTTTTCCATAAAGATCTGTTTGCCCTGATTGACGGCCTCTTCAAAATGGATGGGGCGAAAACCGGGAGGAGTGGTCAGGATCACCACATCGGCCAGGGCCATCGCCTTTTTGTAGCCGTCAAAACCGACAAATTTGTTTTCCTCTTTTACCTGTACCCTGTTCTTTTTATCCTCCAGGGCTTCCTGAATATTTTTATAACTGTCGTCCAAACGGTCTTTAAAGGCATCGGCCATGGCTACCAGCTGAACATTCTGTTTGGTACTTAGTGCCTGCACTGCAGCACCTGTGCCCCGTCCGCCGCAGCCGATCAGGGCGATTTTAATAACGGGATCGGCGCCGGAAAAATAATTGGCCCGGGAAAGGAAAGGGGCAGCCAATACACTACCTGCCAGTAGGGAAGATTTTTTTACAAAATCTCTTCTGCTTTGATCTTGTGAAGATTGTTTTGGATTCATAATAACAGCAATTTAAAATGAAAAGTGTTTATTTAAGTGATAAAAATTGCGTGAAAAAAAGATCCGCTGCCGCAGCATCGGGTTGTTTCAGTGGTTTTACCACCCGAAAACCAATAAAGGGAGCATCCGTATTCCACCATTTACTTCTGGGTATCTGGGGATCGCGGGCATTCCATTTTTTTTCAGAGGCGAGGCGTGCGGCGCTGCGTAAAGCGGACGGCTCATCGCGGAAACTTCCCCCGCGCAGGGTCAGGGGATATTTCGTAACCGGGGTCAGCGAAGGATTGGCAGGATTGTTTTTGATCCGGGTAAAATAATCGGCGGCATATTGGTCGAGGGTCCATTCCGACACATTACCCAACATATCATAAAGGCCCCAGGCATTTGGTTTTAATTTTTTAACGGGGCGGTATTTATTGTCGCTGTTATTTTTGAACCAGGCATACTCCTGAAGCGTTCCCTCTGTTATAGCTTTGGGATACGCGGTGGACGAACCTGCCCGACAGGCGTATTCCCATTCTGCTTCCGTAGGCAGACGATAAAAGATCCCTGTTTTTTTGTACAGCCATTTGCAATACATGATGGCTGCATACTGGCTCATACTATTGGCGGGAAAACCACCTGTCTTGCCCATGCCCAAAGTAAAATCTATATAAGGAGGACTGGGGCGGGTAATACCATCCGGTATTGGCTGGGAATCCTGGGCCTCATCCTGGAATTGAATATACTCTTCATAAGTCACCTCATGTTCTTCCATCCAGAAAGAATCGACCGTGACCTTTTCGGCAGGACCTTCATCGGGGCGGCGCCCTTTTTCTGTTTCCGGACTGCCCATGACAAAAGAACCACCGGGAATAGGGACCATCGTAAAGGAAATAGCGGAGTGGGGGATCGATTGTTCAAAAACTCCGAAGAAGACATTGGTTGTTGCTGACGAAACCGAAGGTTGCGCAAACACGGATAGAACTAAGAAACAAAAGGGCAGGGCTGACAGGCAACGGGTCATTGGTCTACACATCGGTTTGAAATATCTGGTTGAAGCAATAATCCTGAAAACGATAAGGGAACAATCAGAAGCAATATAATTAAAAATAGGTTAGGAGCAGGGGTCAGCGCGAACAAATGTCAGCACTACATTATTTTATTAGATAACTTCTAAAATTATTGGAATTTTTCTGAAATAATTTCCCGTTCTTAATTTCCGTGACATATAAGGCCGCGCCGGGAAATTGTCTGATCAGGCGGAAGGATTGTCTTAAAGAGAGAATACTGCAGGCGGTTGCCAGCCAGTCGGCTGTGGTGCCATCTCCGGCAATGGCGGTGACATTTCGTCGCCGGGTAAGACCGATACCTGTTTTGGGATTTACAATATGCGAATAACGTTTTCCCCCGAACTCCACATATTGGTAAATATCACCAGACGTCGCCACGGAATAGCCCGCCAGCGATAAAAAAAGAGGTAGGATCCTTTCTTTTTCTCCGGGGGCGTTAATGCCGATCGTCCATCCTGTTTTACCCGGCGGTGCCTGACCCGTTACGATCTTTCCACCGGCGTTTACCATGGCACAGGGAAAGCCGTATTGCCGGAGAAGATCCAGGGCAGCCTGCGCGACAAAACCTTTTCCCAGGCCTCCAACATCCAATTTCATCCCGGTCTTTTCCAGCCAAACCGAATGGGCAGAAGTATCCAGATGCAGATATGGATAACCAGTTCTGTCAAGGGCACCACGAAGAGCAACGACATCAGGAAATAGCTGTGTTTTGCGGCTTTTACGCCATAATTGTACGACGGGGCCGATGGTAATATCATAGCTGCCTTTACTTAAGCGGGCTGCTGTTTGAGCGCGTTGAATAATGTCGAAAAGCGGGGCGGAAACCATCACGTACCGGCCTTGTCCGCTGGTGGCACTCAGGCGGTTGATCTCGCTGCTGTCCAGGTAATCACTCAAAATGCCATTCAGGCTATCTGATTTACGGAAGGCTGCAGCTGCGGCTTCCGTAACACGCAAGGAATCGGTCGGAGAATCGGGACCATATAGGGAAATCGTAAAGGGCGATCCCATTTCCGGCCGTTCAAAAACATATTTTTTTTGACTGCGTGCATTTCCGGCGATCAGCACTGATAAGAGGAACGGCAATAAGGGCAGGTTACTTCCCGTCATAATGCCGGCAAAGATATACCTTTACATCGCTACCAACCGGGTCATCGCTCTACAGTCTTTTTGACTGAAGGGAGGAAAGTCCGGACAGCGAAGGACAATGCACCGGTTAAGAGCCGGGTGTTCCGGTGCAGACCGGGGCAACAGATAGTGCCACAGAAAATAACTGCCCCTTCTTTTACCGGAAGGCGGTGAGGATGAAAACGTAGGGTAAGAGCCTACGGCTGCGGTGAGTAATTGCCGGAGCGGGTAAACCTTGCATGCTGAAATGCCACGTATATTCCGATTGACAAAGGGCGGAATGAAAATTCCGCTTTTGGCAGGTGTGCGGTCCGTTCACTAACATCCTATGGATGGTATCGGGAAGGGTAGGCAGCTAGATCCTTGTAGTAATACAGGGGCCAGATAAATGATGACCATCCTGCACCCGTTGCAGGAACACAGGATCCGGCTTACAGGTTGGTAGTATTTTTTTTAAAAGTATAGATTCCCGATATATCCCCCGACTTCCATAAGCCAGGCCAGGCCAAGATGGACGATCAATCCGCCCAGGATGGAACGGGTACGCCAGGCAATCACTCCAAGGGCCAGCCCTCCGAAAAAAGAGGAGATACATTCTCCCAGGGGTTTGCCAAAATGGATCGAACAATAAAAGGCGGCCATGGGAAGGATGGCATACTGGCCGGCATAGCGGGCCAGAGCGATCACCAGGAAACCGCGGAAAAAAAGTTCGATCGATACAAAATCCAGACCATAAGAAAGTTCATAACCCAGTTGCCAGGGCCATAACAGTTTAGAATAGCCGCCTACAAAATCGACATTTCTTAGTTTAGGATAGGTATGGAGGAAATCCGGTTGGGTAGAGGCAAGAGCGATGAGCGGCACCAGGCAAAGCAGGATGAGCAGATAGGGCCTTGCCCGAAAATTCTTCACGGTCAGGCCATAAAAGGAAAACGGGCCCTTTCCCATTTGTCGATCCATTTCTGTTTGCTGATCCATTTCTGAGCGGGGGCCGCTGTCGATCAACCAACAGCCATAAAGGACTAATCCTAAAAGCAGTAGTTTGAACGGTAACTGCAGGACAACCTGGGCATACCTGCTCCAGGGATATTGCCCGGTAGAAGGTAGAAAAATGGAAAGATCCCAGTGGATCATTTTGAAGGAAAAATACAGTGGCCCCAATAGTAAAAGGAGCAGGAAGTTTTTTCTTTTGAACAACCCTGTTCCAACAGATGGACCATCTGCCAGGTTTGCGTCAGCTGAAAGATCTTTCGGGCGGCTAATTGAAAATTGAATAGCCCAGGTAAAAAAAAAGACAAACCCATAAAAAAAGAAAAAACCCAGCAGGGAGAGTGGCCAGGGTTGTAAATCCCTTATCCTTCGTTCGATACCGATCGTATAATTCAGGGTAATGAGCAGGGAGACAAAAAGCAGGGTAAATCCGACATTTTTCAGCGAGGTATGACGGATATATGTTTTCAGATAAGAGACAAAGGAAGTCAGGGAGTTTCCTTTCGCCGGACTCATAACACAAAGCTCTCCTTCATCTTACCTAAAAGATCTGTGGCGATCATTTTTTCAGCGAGGATAATCATATTCGAGAATGACCGGGCGTGGGAAATACCGTGGCCAATGATCACTGGTTTGGTCACACCAAGCAGGGGCGTACCGCCATAATTCTCAAAATCGAACCGGTCGAAATATTCGTGTTTAATCTTTTTATCCTGTGTAATCCCGAATAAAGATTCTGCCATTTTCAGGATAATGTTCCCGGTAAAACCCTCGCAGACCATTACATCGGCCTTATCGAGCAAAAGGTCCCGCCCTTCAATATTGCCGATGAAATGGATCTGGGAATTTTCTTTCAGCAGGGGGTAGGTGGCCTGGGCCAGGATATTTCCTTTTCCTTCCTCTTCCCCGATATTGATCAATCCGACCCTGGGTTGATCGATGCCCAGAATGTGCTTGGCATAGAGTGATCCAAGGATGGCGAACTGATTCAGATTTTCCGGTTTACAGTCGGCATTCAAACCGACATCCAACAGTACACCAGTCCCGCCATTTTCTTTGGGGATAATGGTGGAAATGGTGGGTCTGTGAATTCCTTCAATAGGTTTGAGGCTGTAAAGCGCTCCGACCAGCATGGCGCCCGTATTGCCTGCGCTGATAAAGGCATCCATTTTACCGGTGGATAACAGATGAAAACCGATGGCAATGGAGGATTGTTGTTTTTCCTTTAATGCCTTGGTCGGATGTTCGTTCATCCCGATTACCTGAGGGGCATGAACAACCTTTACCCTTTCCGGGGGAAGATCATACTCCTGAAGGAGGGGATGGAGCTGTTGCTCATCACCCACCAGGAATAAAGTAACAGGGACCGAAGATCCATTCAGATATAATTGTGCGCCTTTCACCGCTTCCAGCGGTGAAAAATCGCCTCCCATCATGTCTAAGCCAATATTCATTAAAGGCAAACTAAAATGAAGACCAATCTAACCTGTCTACTTACTTAATGGGAGAATTCTCCGTAACGACTAGTCCCTTGTAGTACAATTTACCTTCGCTCACATGGGCACGGTGGCGTACATGAATTTCACCTGTAGTGCTGTCTTTACTTAAAGTAACTTTCTCGGCTTTGTAATGCGTTCTTCTTTTAGCACTACGCTGCTGGGAATGTCTCCGTTTGGGATTTGGCATATCACATCAATTTTAAAAAACCTTACAATATATTCTTACTTCAATTCTTAAAACAATACTTGGCTAACTTCTTTAATTCTTACCCAATTCCTCTTCTTTTGGAGGTAAAGGGTCAAGTCCTTTTATCTTTTCCAACCCTTTCCATAAAGGGTTCTCAGGTTTTTCTTTTTCCTGGTTGAGTTTCTTCAGCATTTCGAGGACTTCTTTGTTACAATTCGGTCCTCCAATATCTTCCACCCTGCACATGCGCTGCATCGGGATGCTCAGGTTGATAAATTCATAGATCCAATCTGACAAATGCAGGTGGCTTTCTCCTTTGGATATATAATATACATCCGGGTCCTCTTCCTGTTGATTCATCAGATCCGGTTCCTCTACCAGTTTAACCAGTATATTGAATTCATCCCAAAGCTCAAGGGGCATCATATTACCGCACCGGTCACAACCGGTTTCGATCTTCCCGCCCACTTCGAATTTCAGGAGCATAAAACCGTGCTTTTTATCTAAAAACAGCTTTACATTCGCTTCGCAATGGCGGAAATCCTGTTGCTGGTATTCCTCAAAGAACTTATCGGTTATCCGATAACTAAACTCATGAATACCAGGCTTTAAACCCACAAACGCTATTTCAAATTCCCTTCGGCTGCTCATGAGTGCTTTTTAAAGAGCTTGCAAAGGTATGGATAAATTATTAATAAATTAGAGCCATGCGGGTTTTCAGCCAGGAAAAGTTTACACATTTGACGACAGTATGTGGAAAAATCCGCTTGGTGATCCTGATCTCCTTACAGGTTTTGGGAATGCGGGGAAAAGGATGGTTCAACCCGGTTTAGGTAAATGGTTGTAAGAGATTGAAAATTAAGGAGAAATAAGATGAAATTACTTATTGTTGAGGACGAAAAAACCTTGGCCGAAAGCATCCTGAGTTACCTGAAACAGGAAAATTTTACCTGTGATCTGGCTGATAGCTATCGCATCGCACTGGAAAAAACAGAGCAATTTGAATATGATTGCATCTTGCTGGATATCAATTTACGGGACGGCAACGGTCTGGATTTGTTAAAGGAGCTCAAAAACAACCATAAATCGGATGGAGTATTGATCATATCGGCCCGAAATTCCCTGGAAGACAAGGTGGCTGGTCTTCAACTCGGAGCGGATGACTATCTTCCCAAACCTTTTCATCTGTCGGAATTAAGCGCCAGGGTAACGGCGATCATCCGCCGGAAGAACTCAGCAGGTAATAATCAGATCCATTTGGGAGACCTGCTGATCGATACCCTGGCCAAGACTACTGTCATCAATGGTCAGCCGGTAGACCTGACCCGCAAAGAATATCAATTACTTCTATATTTTGCCTATAACAAAGGACGCGTCGTCTCCAAAAATGCTATCGCCGAACATCTTTGGGGCGATGAAATGGAGGGGGCGGATAACTACGATTTTATCTACACCCACATAAAAAATCTTCGTCGCAAACTCATCGAAGCTGGCTGTGGCGACTATCTTCAATCAGTATACGGGATGGGTTATAAGTTCTCTGTGTAGAGTACCTGGTTATTCACTATTAAATTTGCATTAAATAATTATTTTTTAAAATATTAATTAACTAATTGGTTTATAAATAATTGTGAAATTTATTTTAACTATTACTTTAAATTTAATTTAAAGTAACACTTTAAGTGATTATCAATAATTTATTTTATCTGCTTCCTCAAAAAGTTAAGCCCCTCTCCCCGCCAGGGCGAAAGTGAGAGGCTAATTGAAATTGAGGGGGCTATAGGAGCCGGTCCCTTACCGGCAAATACATTGGGCTCAATCGGCTATTTCGCAGGCAAAAAGCATTTAGTTCGAACTGCGGCAAATTTTAAATGCCAGCACTATGAACTCAAAAACCAGGGTTTTGCGAAAGTACCGCCCCCTTATTCAGATCAATAGCGGTCTGGGGGATCGGCAAGAGTCCTTTTCGCTGAGTCAAATTTGATACTCCTGTTACTTGTTGCCCGGTGGCGGTGTTATAGGCATTCAAATAATTCTGTACCCTTTCCACCAGGGTCCCTGTTCTGACCAGGGTCATTCTCCGGTTCTCTTCGGCCACCAATTCCCGGGCGCGTTCGTCCAGGATAAAGTCGAGTGTGATATCCGAGGCCTGAACCTGTCCATGTGCCGGATAATCGGAAAATGCCCTTGCCCGCAGCACGTTGATACTTGCGGCTGCGCCGGGCAGGTCGCCCTGATCGAACTGCGCTTCTGCCAGCAGCAAATAGGTTTCACCGAGACGCATCATGGGTTGATCTTTAAAGGTGCTGTACCCATTTACGTCAGCCGGGTTAAAATTGTTCCACTTGGTGGTATAGGGAGCGATATGCCAGACCGTATCTCCGTCAAGATTGGTCAGCTGCTGACCGTATTTTGGTTTGGAAGGATCGTTGAATCGAAGGATTCGCCGGATACTATAAGAGGAATTTCGCATATCGGCGGAGTCATAGAGATTATAGAGGATCCAGTTGCTCAGGCGGAAACGACCGATACCCCTGCCTCCCAGGGAATCGCAGATCAGCATATTGGTGATCCCCGCATAATAGGGAATCCACATACGCCGGTGTTGATCCTCTGAAGGATTGACGCCCGTGGTTGTGGCTCCCCCCGGTGTATTGACATCTTCCTCTATGATCCAGATAGCTTCCTTATTCCCCTGGCTGCGCCGCTGATTGCCTACCAGGAACATATCGCTGTAATAATCTCCGGGCAGGGAAGCCTTGACGCCATACCTTGAATTGATCAGGGAATAGGCTCCGCCGCTGATCACATTCTGACATTGCACCTGGGCCAGGTCAGGTTTATTCATACGCAGGTAGACTTCCGCCAGTAATTGCTGACACATGCCGATACTGGGTCTTCCTTCTTTTCTCACACTGCCGGCCTGGGGAAGGATGGCAATTGCACTCGTAAGGTCCTGCACGATCAGGGCATTGACACTATCGACAGAAGAACGGGTAAAATCCACCTTTACCGTTTGGATGGGTTGCGTTACCAGTGGAACTGGCCCCCATAAAGTAACGAGGAAATTATAGATCCATGCCCGGTAGAACATGGCTTCTGCGCCTACATAGGCTTTATTGGCTGCAGAAGTTTTGGTAACCGTGGGATCCTGGGAGGCGGCAATGACCACATTGGCGTTATTGAGGGTCTGGTAGGCCCAGGTCCAGTAGAAATTGGCGGAAAAATCACTCGCATTCATGTTCTCGTTGTTCACGTAAGGGAACATGGCGCTGGTCGTCTGTCCGTTAATGACCATATCGGTTCCATTATACATGGCACCCAGCAAACCCTGGTCATTATCCGAGGTATATTGAGCCCTTATCTTGTTTTGAAGGCCGGCAATATTGGCCTCGAAACCGAGGGAATCGGAAAGGGTGTTCTGGGGTGCATAACTGCCCTGAAGTTTTTCGTCCAGAAAACTCTTTTTGCAACTTCCCGTCATAAAACAAATACTCAGAAAAATACAGAAGCCCGGAAAAAAACGGGAAACAAAGAAGAAACGGAAAGCAAAGAATAATGTATATTTCATGGCTAAACGATTATTAGATTATTTAAGAGAAAAGTTCAGACCTACTACATAAGAAGCCACCTGGGGGTAATTGTTATAGGTGCCAAAGGGTAAGGATTTATAGGCCGTCTCCGGGTCCCATCCCAGCCAGGGAGTCCAGGTATGGATATTCCTGCCGCTTACATATACCGAAACATTCCCAAAGCCATATCGCGCAGCCAGATCCTGCGGAAGATTATAATTCAGCGTAATATCCTTCAGCCGGGTAAAACCCGCCTTGGAAGGATAGGCGTAATTATAGGGATTCGTATAAGCCAGCGAGGGCCGGGTATTGCTTTTGTTGTCAGCTGTCCAGTAACCAACGTCTTCCGGTAAATTAATGGCCCCGGATTGATCGGCATTATCATAGATTTGGTTCATCTTCATAGCGCCCTGGGAGGTCTGGATAAAAATGCGGAGGCTCAGACTTTTATAAGTGAACGTGTTGGTCATTCCCCCTGTCCAGCTAGGGTTGGTATATCCGACGATCGTACGGTCACCACCGGCCGTTATCGTCTGGCTTTTATCCAGGTCGGCAAACTTCAGGTAACCGGGCTTTGCGGAAGGATCGATAGCCGAATGATCTTCTCCCTGTTGCCATACCCCCAATAATTTGTAGGTATATAAGGCACCCAGGGATTTGCCGAGGAACCAGGAGTTCCCGATATCATCTTTGCTGTCGCCATACAATTGCAGCAATTTATTCCGGTAAGTGGAAAAGACAAGGGTGGTCTGCCAGCTGAAATTTCTGGTCTTTACATTCACGGTATTCAGGGTAATATCGATGCCTTTATTCTCCAGTTTCCCGATGTTCTGAAGTATAGTCAGATAACCGGTCATGATCGGCAATTGCCGGCTTAATAAAAGATTACTTGTTTTGGTTTGGTACCCTTCGATGGAACCCGAGATCCGGCTGTTAAAAATGGCAAAATCGATCCCGACATTCGTTCCGGTAGTGCTTTCCCATTTCAGGGACGGGTTGCCCAGGTTGCTGGCAGTAAGCCCTGTGGCGGTTTGGTTATTATATACATATTGCAGGACACTCTGGGTCGTTTGGGTTTGAAACGGATTGATGGCGGAATTTCCGGTAGTTCCCCGCGAAACGCGGAGTTTCAACAGGTTGATAAAGGAGATATTGTTCATGAAGGATTCCCGATGGATGTTCCACCCCAGCGCGATGGAAGGAAAGGAACCATATTTATCCGTCATAGCGCCAAAAGCAGAATAACCATCTCTTCTTATCGTGGCTGTCAGTAAATATTTACCGGCATAAGAATAATTAAGCCTTCCCATTTGGGATAACAAACTGCTGGAAGGAGTCAGGGGGGGAAAGGCCGTATTGTCCGTGGAGAAATTGGTATTGGTGATCTGTGTCGTAGCGGCATTGGTATTATTGAACCCCAGCCCGTCATTGATAAATCCTTTTGCCGTAATGCTCGAATTAAAGGAAGTTGTTTTTTGGGAACTGTAAAGGGCCGTCAGATCGAAATGATGTTTGCCGAGATCGCGCGCATAACTTAAAATATTCTCCAGTATCCAGCTGGTGCTTTCCCCCGCATATACGATGGCGGTACCCTGGTTATCGTTGGCATTCCTGCCTGCATACGTATCCATCCGGCTCGGTAGGTACGTATAACTCCCGTTCACCCGGTACTTCAGACCGGGAAGAAATTTGGGGGTTATATCGATATAACCCGTACCCGTGAGATTATTGCTCCGGTTGACGGTTGATTTATAAAGCCCCAGCAGGGGATTGGTGTATAACGTGTTACCATACATGGGGAAAATGGCATAAGAGCCATCTGCATTGAAGGGTTGCCCGTAAGGACTCATTTGACCGGCCAGGGTAAGATCCACATGGCCTCCATCTGTATTATTATTGGTGTAAAAGATACTGGTCCCGACAGCCAGCCAGTCGGTCAGGTTAGCATTTAGATTGGAACGGAGACTGACCCGGGTGAATTGATAACCTTTTAATAGCCCGTTGTCCTTGGTATATTCCCCGTTCACAAAATATTTGAGGTCCCTGGTTCCCCCGGAAAAATTGAGATTATGGGATTGGATATAACCCTGCCTGGAGATCTGGTCCAGCCAATCGGTAGTCTTGCCGGCCCTGCGATTGGGGATCTCAAAAGCATTAACGACGGAATCGGAATTGATATTCGTATTGTTACCACCGGTCTGCTGGTTCCAGGTTACATTCTTGCCTTTAAATTCAGTGCCGTTCATAGGTTTCATTCTATGAGCCATGGATTCGATACCGGCAAAGCCATTATAACCGATGACGGGTTTACCGGTAAGCCCCCGTTTGGTCGTAATGAGAATTACCCCGCTGGACCCCCGGGTACCATAAATAGCGGTAGCCGAGGCATCCTTCAACACTTCGATCGATTCGATCGTACCCGGACTGATATCATTGGTGGATCCCGGGAAAGGAACGCCGTCCAGCACGATAAGCGGAGTCGTACTGGCGGTGATGGAATTAAGCCCCCTGACCTGTTGGGTGGCGGTACTCCCGGGCGCTGCCGAAGTTTGCGCGAGGGTAAAACCGGCAACCGAACCTTCCAAAGCCTGTAAAACATTCGTCACGGGGATCCTGGAAAGCCTGTCCTTCGGTACACTGGTAACAGATCCGGTAACATCCGATTTTTTCTGGGTTCCATATCCGACGACGACCACATCGTTCAGCGATTGGGCGAACGGTATCATAAATATGCTTAAAGGGCCGGAATTGCCGGAAATTCCTTTAAGGGAATAGGTCAGGGTTTCCATACCGATACTGGAAAGGGTAAGGTAAGGAGTACCCGCTGGAAGATCAATTCTGAAAAAGCCCAGCGAATCGGTAGTAGCGCCTGCTTTCGCCGCTCCACCCGGCGAAAGGGTGACGCCGCGCAGGGGTGCATTATCCTGTTTGTTACGGACAATGCCGCTGATGGTTCTTTTGTCTTGGGCAAAGGATAAGTGATTGCCGGCAAAAAATGTCAGCATACATAGCAGGAAAAATGTCCGCAAAGGAAATTTGTAGTAGAAAGTCCGCAAAGGAAATTCAGCGTGTTTTTTCCGAAAAGGAAATTCGCGTAAAGCATAACTCCCTGCCGCAATGGTAGGGAAGCAGGTTAGTTGGGTTCGCATAGCAGCTTCGTTTAAGTGATAAAATAATTTCAATAAGCAGTTTTCATTTCTTCATAATATTTCTTCAATACAAAAAAGGCTTTCTTCTTTTTTCCTTCCGGATCGATCAATCCTTTTTTATTCCAGCCGTCCTGGTAAACAGGGTTATTCCGTCTGGGGGAGCGAAAATCAGAAAGGATCCAGGGCGAGATACCGGCAAAATTATCCGGCATTCTTTTCAGCATGTTTACCTGTTCCTGGTAATACCATTCCTGGAATTCCTCGCTCCATAACGTGAGGGAATCGGCATGAAAGCCGGCCACTGCTTCAGCTCCTGTCTCGCTTATAAAGACCGGCTTATCGTACTTCGTCGTCCAAACGGCGGTGCGGCAGGCTTCCGGGCTGCCTCCATACCAGCCCAGGTATTCATTAAAAGCGACCAGGTCGACATATTGTCCGAGAGGATCATCGACCTGCCGGGTATTGGTCGACGAAAGATAATTCACTTCCAGGGCTGCCGATACCAGGCGGGTGGGATCCATGGCCCGGGCATTTTGTAATAAGGTCCGCAGGAATTCGGTCCGGGGAGGGCTAACGGGCGTTTCATTACCTACCGACCAGATGATCACGCTGGCCCTGTTCCGGTCGCGGGTGATCATTTCGTCCAATTGAGTTTTCGCTTTATCCAGAACCGCCTTACTGGAAAAGTCGATCGTCCAGTAAACGGGGATCTCGGACCAAACCAGCAATCCCAGCGAATCGGCTACACGGACCATCTGTTCGTTATGCGGGTAATGGGCAAGCCGGACCATATTACAACCGAGTTCTTTGGCCTCACTCAATAACCGGATGGCATCCTCCCGGCTATGCGCTCTTCTTTTTTCACCGGCGATTTCCTCATGAATGGAAATCCCCCGAAGAAAAACAGGCTTCCCATTTAACAGGATCTTTTTTCCCTGAACCCGGATGGTACGAAAACCAATCTTTTCTTCCACGCGATCGGTTTTTCCTGAAATGATAACCGTGTAACATTTAGGATTTTCCGGCGACCAGGATTGAAAGGAGGGTAAGGTCAGATGAAGATGAGCGGTATCCTGTTTTATAGGAAAGGATTGTTTTATTTTCAAGTCGGGTATTTCTACCGTGATCAGTTCATTCTCTTTTCCCTGTTTGAGGCTCACCCAGCCTTCCACTTCGGTTACTGTTTTTAATTGTAGCGAATAGTCGAGGATCGGAGAGGAGCCAGGTAATTCTATCAATTTTACTTCCCGGGTAATACCCCCATAATTCCACCAATCGGTATTTAAGGTAGGGATCTCGTCTGCATAACGTTTGTTATTCACCTTGACGACCAAAAAATTCCCTGTGGGTTTTATAACGGAGTCGGGAACCGCAAAATTGAAGGGGGTAAAACCGCCTTTATGCACCCCTAATTTTCTGCCATTAAGGTAAACATCTGCTTTATAATTGACCGCCCCGAAATACAGGACCAGGCTACCGGATGGATCTGCCTTTTGATAATCGAATGACCGTTTATACCAGACGGTGCCCTCATAATACAGGAATTTAGGATCCTGGGCATTCCAATCCCCGGGAACGGTCAGGGTATATTTGTCAATAAATCCGTGCTCTTTTCGGTCGGTTTTGTTTTTGGGGATATCGGAATTCCAATAGGCTTCGGGGTCACCTGGACTGCGTTCCTGGTACCGGTAATCGTAAAACCCCGTTTCATAAGGGTCGATCAGGTATTGCCATGGTCCATCCAGGCTCAGGGAATGCCGGGCACCGGGGTTGGCAATAAGAGGGATGGTCGTATCCGGCTTAAATGGATCGTGTCGGGAGGCATCGTTCCTGGATAAATCATTTTTGGATTGAGCCTTCAGAAGGATCGCAGGGGCCAGGCAGATAAAAAAAACGGGTAAAAAAAAGAGAAACCTCCAATTCACGGCAGGAAAATTTATGGTTTGTTAAAGCATCGTTGCAGAGAAACCATATTTATGCATTTACTGAAAGCTGCCCCGAAACAAAGCAGGATTTTAATCATTGTAACAAAGCAGCTTTCGGTAGTAAATGCAGTTTTGAATGGTTACACCGGCTCCACTCACAGAACCGTTACGGTAAAGATATTTCGATTTTTTGCTAAAATCCAAATTAATTTTACCATAAAATATTGATTTACAATGATTTATGATGTTTTTAATACGGTTGAACACCATAAAAAACGGCCCTCGTTTTCATTGATAACCAATAAAAACAAGAGCCGTTTACAGCTTTTCCGGATGAGGGGATAATACGCTTTACTGCGGAATAATTATTTTTTTATTTATTCTATAACCAGTTTGCTCCACCCTTTTTCCCCGGCATTTCGGAGCTCTTTTTTCCGGGTCTCCATCAGTTTTTTTACTTTTCCGGAATAGGACCAGCAGGTACTTTGGCGGATGGACAGGATATCGGACAGTTTATAGGAGGAAATTTTCCCCTTGGTGGAATAAACCATATAAGCCATATAAAAGGCTTTATTGAGGGGTATATGGGCATTATGGAAAAGCGTATGGGTGGTGGCCGATTCTTCATAAGAACATTTAGAACACCTGCGGCTATAAGGAAGATGACCATTAAAAAACTGGGAATGGGAACATTTCCGGCAGGAAAATTCCTTATCCCATTTTAATTCCGCCAGAAATTTACAACAGGCCTGGTCATCCGGATAGATCCGGACGAATTCTTCAAAATCCATTTCTGCAGACATTACCCTGGCCTGGGTGACTTTTTTTATATCCACCTGCAACACTTTATTATCCCGGTCCAGGATCTGGTTCATTCTTAGGATTTCTTCGGATTGCTGTTTTAAAAGATCATTTACGGAAAGTAATTCTTCGTTTTGTTGTTCGATCACGCCGGACTTTTCCAATACCTCCCTGGTCCGCTGCGCAACCTGGGTTTCCAGTTCCTTATTTAAATTATCCTTTAGTTCCTGATTGAGCCTCATTTCCTCCATCATCCTTTTTTGAACCATTTCCTTTTTCTTTCTCAACCATTTGACTTTATCTCCAATAGCGAAGGAAACAAATAGCATTTCCATCAGAAAACAGAAACTAAGGCTGTAAAAATTAAGCGGACCAAAGGGCAGATTAATGGAAGCCAGTGTTTTGAAAGCCCTGATCAGGAATCCCAATAAAAGAAAAGAATAACCGGCGACGAAAAATCTTGCCGGGTAATAACCTTTGCGGAGAATATGCCAACCGGCATAAAAAGCGACCAGCAGGGGAATCGCATCAATAAATTTATAAATGAACCAATAACGGTTAATGAAAAGGCAAATGAGGAAAAAAGCAGTCCTTAATCCGATAATTCCTACCAATACGGAATTAAGTAAGGGGGCCTTTTTTTGGAGGGAAAGGAATTCCCGGGTAAATAATAAAGAAAAAACACTTGCCGAATACAGGGCCACCCCAAAGGCTATTTCATTCCAGGCTGGGGCATTGGGCCAAAGATACTGGAAGGCGAACCCATTGGAACTCATTTCAAAAATACCTATACTAAGATTATACATGATGTAGTACAGATATTGTTTTTGGCGGAAGGCAAAGAACATGACCATGTTATACAGGCAGAAAATCAGGATCATGCCATAGAAAATGCCGGAGAAGAGATATTCTTTCAACCCATACTGAATAAACCAGTTGACCGGTTTTAAGACCACCATGATATTGGAAGGTTGCTGGGATCGGATAGAGAAATAATAGACCAGTTCGCCGGAAGTTTGGTCCTTTAAAGGAATCGCCACGTTTTTATGCTGGAACCATCTTTGGGCAAAAGGCTGGCCTGCTCCGTAATGAGATACCGAAAAGCCGTTTTTTCCGTCCGGAGCATAAAAAGAAATATGATCGATCGTATTATCATAAAATTCCAATACCCAGCTTTTTTGGGCAGGTTCCCCATTCGAACTGGTTACCGGCTGATCATTCCGTATTTTTATACGGTACCAATAGGTACTGGCGGCATGATAATTTTTGGGGATAAAGACCCGCTCTTGTTGAAATCCGGTAAAATGGGGGCTGCTTATGCTGTCGATCGTAAATCTGCCATCCGGGTCTTCAAAATAGTCAATCTCATTATAGGAAAAAATATGTTGATTGTAACGGTTGTCCAGGTTGACGGCTTTTTGAGCATAAGAAAAGCAGTGAAATAAAAATAAGAGGACAAACGTCAAAAGAAGGTATTTTCTCCGGAAAGGCATCGGCAAAACAGGCATTTTGGTTAAAGTCAGGAACGATTCATAGATTTATCCCTTGAAATATAAGTATATCTCCTGAAACTTTTTACAAAATATGGCCGCGTCAACATCATCGCCAGCATTTTAGCGTTGTTGGTTGGCAGCATAGGTTATTACCTGATCATCCGTTCGGTACTGATCAATCAATTGGATAATACACTGAAGATCGAAGAAGAGGAAATCCTCGATTTTGTAAGGACGAAAGACCAGATGCCTGCGCCGGCCAATTACAGGGACCAACAGATCCGTTTTGCGCCAGCCACGGCTCCTGTCCAACGTAAATTCATCCATACCAGCTACCCGGACAAAAAACATCCTGATCGCCGTCATCATGAAGATCGTCCTTTTCGCCAGTTATTATTTTCCGTAACAGCCGGCGGGCACCTATATACCGTTTCTGTAGGCGAATCCGAAACGGAAACAGAAGATCTCCTGGAATTGATCATGCTGGTTACGGCCGGAATGATCCTGCTTTTGCTGGGAACCCTGTTTTTGGGGAACCGGTTATTGCTCCGGCGAATCTGGCAGCCCTTTTACCATACGCTGGAAGGGATCCGGCAATTTAATCTGTCCAGTCGCCATCCGCCTGCGGGACAGGACACCGATATCGAGGAATTTAAGAACCTGGACCGGGCCGTGGAACAAATGACCCAAAAGATCCTCAAAGATTACGAGATCCTGAAGAATTTTGCGGACAATGCCTCACATGAGATGCAAACGCCGCTTGCTATTATCAATTCCAAACTGGATCTGATGATCCAGGATCCCGGCCTGTCTGAAAAACATCTTCGTCAGTTACAGGCCATGTACGATGCCGTTGGACGTTTGAGTAAGCTCAATCAATCCTTGCTTTTATTGACCAAGATCGAGAACAATCAATTCACGCATTCCGATCAGGTAGACCTTTGTCTCCTGATTGAGTCGAAATTGAGTCAACTGGAAGACCTGATCGGGAACCGGAAAATAACCGTTCATACCCATATGAATAAGGTCTGTCCGCAGATGAATACCTATCTGGCCGATATCCTGCTGAACAATTTGCTGGGTAATGCCATCCGGCATAATCTGGAAGGAGGGCGCCTGGAAATCCTGCTGGAAGAAGACAAATTACAGATCGGCAATACCGGCCCGGACCTTCAACTCGATGCCGATTCTTTATTTGACAGGTTTACCAAGGGTGCCCATTCTCAGGGAACAGGCCTGGGGCTGGCCATTGTCAAACAGATCTGTGATAACTATGGTTTTACCCTTTCTTATGCCTACCCGAACGGTTTTCATACCATCACCATACATTTTCCCTGATAATAAACCTCCGCTTTGCCTGATTTCCTTCTTCAGAATTTCACCAAAATAGGGAAATAGTTTTGTTCCTTAATATACGGCTGTTCCCTAATCCGGAAGAACAGGGAATGAATCCGTAAAAATCCGCAAATGTTCAAACATAAAAATAAACAGCTATATAAATACCTTCTTTTATCCATAATCTGTATACGGGCCTTTTCGGTTTTTCCCCAGGCCACCCTGGATACTTATCTGCAAACCGCCTTGCAGAATAGCCCCCTTTTAAAAGATTATCAGGGACAGGTGGAAACAAACCGGGCAGACAGCCAGATCATTCGTGCGGGCTACCGTCCCCAGGTAACCGGCACCAGCATGAATACCTATGCGCCATCTATCAAGGGATGGGGATATGACAATGCCATCAGTAACGGAGGGAACTTCAGCACCCTGGTCGGGATTAATCAAGCCCTGGTGGGAAGAAAACGTCTTGATGCGCAGTTCGAAACGATACAACTGCAAAATTCTGGGATTACCAATGCGGCTAAAATCACGGAGCAGGAGCTTAAAAAAACGGTGACGACCCAATACATTACCGCTTATGGAGATTTGCAGCAACTGACCTTCAACCGCGAGGTATACGGCTTATTAAAAAAAGAAGAGACCTTGTTGAAAGATCTCACGGAAAAAAATGTTTACCGTCAGACCGACTACCTTGCCTTCCTGGTTACGCTCAAACAACTGGCCTTATCGGTCGGGCAATGGCAGATCCAATATCAGAATGATTTTGGCACCCTGAACTATCTGAGCGGAATAACCGATACTTCGGCAGCTGTGCTCGGGGAGCCATCCGTTCAATTATCATCCTTACCGGAGATCAAGGGTTCGGTATTCTTTCGCCAGTACCAGATTGATAGCCTCAAGCTACGGAATAGCAGGTCCCTGATCGATTTCGGTTATAAACCAAAGGTCAATCTATTTGCAGATGGCGGTTATTCCTCGACCCTGGCCTATCAGGCCTACAAGAATTTTGGAGTTAGTTTGGGTGTGTCTCTGGTCGTTCCCATTTATGATGGCCATCAGCGCAAACTGCAATACGGCAAACTGGACGTGGCCGAACGGACCCGCACCGGGTATAAAGACTTTTTTAACCGCCAGTATCATCAGCAGATCGCCCAGTTGTCCCAACAATTACAGGCAACCGAAGGACTGATCGGCATGATCAACGAACAGGTAAAATATGCCGAAACCCTGATCACCATAAATGGTAAACTGATGGGAACGGGGGATGCCCGGATAGCGGATTATATATTGGCCCTTAACAATTATCTGAACGCAAAAAACCTGCTTACCCAGAACAAGATCACCCGTTTGCAGATCATCAATCAACTTAACTATTGGAACAGATGAACGAAGACCGCTCTATATATTTCAAATGCCGGATAAAGTTGACCAGCCTTTTAAAGGGGCTTCCCATCCTTTTTAAAAACCGGTTGATCCTTGGATCGTTTATTGCCGTTTTGTCTTCCTGCGGACAGGGATCCGGAAATTCTTCCGGACCGGCTGCCGGCTCCAAAGGATCGGAAACCGAAGCCGCATCCGAAGCCTCCTCAGGGGCTACCCCAGTCACGGTTACGACGGTCAGCCAGGAATCGCTGAGCGACTCCATCGAATTAAATGCCGTGTCTGCCTTTCTTCAAAAAAGTTATGTAAAGGCCAATGCCAATGGATATCTGCAAACAGCGAATGTATACCCCGGTAAATATGTTGATGCCGGGCAGGCTTTATTCACCCTGAAGACCAAGGAGGCGCAAAGTATCGGCAATTCCATCACGCTGTTGGATTCCACCCTGAAATTCTCCGGGCTTAACCGGATCCTGGCGGGCCAGCATGGTTATATAACCCAGCTTAATCACCAGTCGGGCGACTATGTACAGGATGGAGAACAACTGGCCGTCATCAGTGACCGGAACAGCTTTGTTTTCCTGCTGGATCTTCCTTACGAATTAAGACCCTATGTCCTGAATAAAAAAGAAGTGGAACTGACCCTGCCGGACGGGCAAAAGTTGAAGGGGGCACTGGGCGCGGTGATGCCAACGGTCGATTCGGTTTCCCAAACACAAAACGTGATGATCCGGGTCAATACAACCCAGGCAATACCGGAGAATCTGGTGGCCAAAGTCAGGATTCTCAAGGTGGTCCGGGAAAAGACGCAATCCCTGCCGAAGGCGGCGATCCTGACCGATGAAACAGAAAGTAACTTTTGGGTGATGAAGATGACCGATAGCACCACCGCTGTAAAAACCAACATAAAAAAAGGCATGGAAACCCGGGGCAGAGTAGAAATATTGTCTCCCGTCTTTTTATCCTCCGACCGGATATTGCTGACCGGTAATTATGGATTGCCGGATACGGCCAAAGTAAAAATAGAGGGGGCTTTATAGTGAAAAACTTTTTTGTTGCCTATAAAAATCCGTTGACCGTAACCCTGGTGATGATCATCCTGGGGGGAATGTTTGCTTATAGTAAATTACGGACATCTCTTTTTCCGGATGTAACCTTTCCCAAGATAAAGATCATTGCCGATGCCGGTTTGCAGCCGGTAAATAAAATGATGGTCACCGTCACCAGGCCGCTGGAAAATGCCATCAAACAGGTGCCCGATCTTCAATATGTCCGAAGTACCACCAGCCGGGGCAGTTGTGAGATATCCGCTTTCATGGACTGGAATGCCAATATCGATCTCAGCCAGCAACGGATAGAGTCAAAGATCAATGAGATCAGGAACATCCTGCCTCCGGAAACCCAGATCACGGTGGAGAAAATGAATCCTTCGATCATTCCGGTGATAGGGTATACCCTGGAGAACCCCAATCAAAGCCCCATCGATTTAAAGATGCTGGCCAATTATACCATCAAACCCTTTCTTTCCCAGGTTAGCGGCGTTTCGGAGATCCGGGTGATCGGTGGTAAAACAAAAGAGTACTGGCTCTCCCTGGACGCGCAGAAGATGAGTACCCTTTCCATCACCCCGGACATGCTTTCTACAGCCATTGCTCAAACGGGGTTTGTCAGATCGAATGGCTATTTATCCGATTACCGGTATCTCTATCTGACCGTCACCGATGCGACCGTACACAATAAGGAAGAAATTGGGAATATGGTGATCCGGAATACCGGAAAAAGAGTCATCCTGCTGAAAGATATCGCCCGGGTCGAGGTGAAGGAAGCGGTGGAATATACCCGTATCAATGCCAATAGCAAAGAGGCGATACTGATCGCCGTTATCAAACAACCCAATTCCAACCTGGTCGACCTTTCCAAGGCTATGGAAAATAAGGTGAACAGTCTCAGATCAATACTACCCAAGGGCGTGCGCATCGCTCCCTATTATATCCAGGCAGATTTTGTCAATTCCTCCGTCAAAAGCGTTACCGACAGTCTTTGGATAGGTCTTGCCCTGGCTATTATAGTGGCTGTCCTTTTCCTCCGGTCCTTTAAGGCAAGTGCAACCATTCTGATCACCATACCGGTCACCTTATGTCTGACCCTTTTGGTCTTATATGCTATCGGGTATACCTTCAATATCATGACCCTTGGCGCTATCGCAGCAGCCATCGGTCTGATCATAGATGACGCAATTGTAGTTGTGGAGCAGATCCACCGGACGCATGAGGAGCATCCGGGAGAACCTACCACCAGTCTATTGAAAAAAGCGATTGGCTATCTTTTTCCCGCCATGCTGGGTTCTTCCATCAGCACCATCGTCATCTTTGTGCCTTTTGTCCTGATGAGCGGAGTGGCTGGAGCTTATTTTAAGGTATTGACCAATACGATGATCATAACGCTGGTCTGCTCCTTTTTTGTCACCTGGTTAGGCTTGCCCGTAATTTACCTCCTGTTGACAAAAAAAAGAAAATCATCAAAAAATACCGTTGCAGAAAAACCCCACAATGTCAAAAATCAACGATGGGTCGCCTTTTTTATCCGCCGGCCTGTTATCAGCCTTGTTTTTATGGCTCTCCTGGCCGGAATGATCTGGTTTATCCTGCCTAAACTGCAAACCGGCTTTCTTCCGGAAATGGACGAAGGCAGTGTGGTTTTAGATTATAATTCTCCTCCCGGAACATCCCTGGAAGAGACCGACCGGATGTTGCGGGAAGTGGAAAAAATCATCGTAAAAGTGCCTGAAGTAGAAGCGTACTCGAGGCGTACAGGAACGGAAATGGGCTTCTTCATTACCGAACCTAACAGAGGCGATTACCTGATACAGTTAAAAAAGGACCGGACAAAAACTACTGAGGAAGTGATCGGCGATATCCGCAAACAGGTCGAGGCTACGCAGCCGGGTTTGCGGATTGATTTCGGGCAAATTATCACCGATATGCTGGGAGACCTGATGACAGCGGTGCAACCGGTGGAGATCAAGATTTTTGGTGACGATGCGGCCACCCTTCACCGGCTTTCCAAACAGGTCGCTGAGGCTACCTCTTCGGTAAAGGGAACCGCCGATGTTTTTAATGGAATTGTCATTGCGGGGCCCTCGCTCAGCGTGGAGCCCGACTTTATCCACCTGGCCCAGTTCGGTCTGACGCCTGCCAATCTGCAGTTTCAGATTCAAACCTCCCTGGAGGGAAATATAGTCGGAACCTTGCCTGAGAAAGAACAATTGACGAATATCCGTATGGTCTATCCCGGCAGCCGGTCGCTGAGTGTGGAAGGAATGCAGAAGCTGCCCGTCTTTTTGCCGAATGGCAAACTCAAACCCATCAGCGATCTGGCTTCGGTCACGGTTAAGGCCGGAGATGCCGAAGTACAACGGGAAAATCTGCAGGCTATGGGAGTCGTCACCTCCCGCCTCGACAACAGAGATCTGGGAAGTGTAATCAGGGATATCCAAAAGGAGATAGGGACAAAAGTAGTATTACCGCTGGGATACCATATTGAATATGGAGGAGCTTATGCCAGTCAGCAGCAATCCTTCGGGGAATTACTGACGATCCTGATCACCGCCAGTTTACTCGTCTTTGGCGTCATCCTGTTTTTATACCGGGAATTTAAAATTGCCCTCGTGATCCTGCTGGTTGCCGTTCTGGGTATATCCGGCAGTTACCTGGCATTATACCTCACACAGACTCCCTTAAACGTAGGCAGCTATACCGGGCTGATCATGATCGTGGGTATCATTGGCGAGAATGCCATCTTTACGTATTTACAATTCAGGGATTCCCTGCTCACCAAAACAGTGGACGAGGCGGTCATCTATGCCATATCGACCCGGCTGCGTCCCAAACTGATGACTGCCCTGGGGGCTATTATTGCCCTGCTTCCTTTGGCCCTTGGGGTCGGAACCGGTGCGCGGTTACATCAGCCCCTCGCCATTGCCGTTATCGGAGGGTTTATCATGGCCTTACCCTTACTACTCATCGTACTTCCCTCCCTGTTGCGATTGTTATACAGGAAAAAGGAAAGCGCTGTTTCTCTAGGCTGATGTATCCCCGCTGTTTCTCTAAGCTGATAAATCCCGGAAAAATTGTTCAAAAACGATCTTGCCCCCGGCTACCTGGTAAACGCATATTTCCGAAAACTCCAGGTATCCTCCTTTTTTTGTTTCGATCTCCATGCTCAGAACGGTGGTAAAAAAATTGCCCGCAATCATCGGTTTGGTATAACATATACTATAAATCCTTTCCAGATGATGCAGGAACCTTTGTTCTTTGGCATGCATACTGGCAGCGCCAATGGTACGGGATCCGTCGGGGTCGATGCTCACGATATTCGTATCGTAAAATTCATGTTGAGCCTGCAGGAATTGTCCTTTTCTGCAAAGATCTATCAGTTTTTCTGCAATAAGTTCTGTTTCCATTACTTCCATAACTATAGTTTTTTCATCCTGCCCAATTGTAGCGGGTTTTCAAAATTACCGTAAGCACCGGTCAAACACTTGTAAAAATGCGACAATCTCAGGTTGGAGGTTCGTTTACAGGTGAAAAATCAGATTATTGATTTTAAGGGCAATTGTTCATACCTTTTACCCGGATAATCCATTTTAAATAAAATCTTTATGACCCTGCTAATCTTTGGCTTGCTTTTTTTCATCACCGGCCTTCTGGTAAGCCGCCGTGAATCTTCTTTGTCCCCTTATGCATTGTATCTCCGGATCGGAGGTTTAGTCCTGTTGGTCCTTGGTTTGGTGACCGCTTGTTTTGTTCAGATCGGCACCGGGGAAGTCGGCATCCAGGTTCTGTTCGGGAATGTACAAAGCAATACCCTTTCCAGCGGCCTGCATGTGGTCAGCCCGTTGGTAGATATAAAGCGCCTGGATATCAAGACACAAAACTATACGATGAGTGCCGTCCATAATGAAGGCACGAAAGAAGGCGACGATGCCATCCGGGTATTGAGTGCCGATGGGCTGGAAGTAGTTATCGATCTTACGGTACTCTATAAGGTTATTCCTGCCGATGCGCCCAATATTCTCCGCGAGACGGGTATCGATTATACCGATAAGATCGTGCGTCCCCTTACCAGGACGAAAATCAGGGACAATGCAGTATACTACGATGCGGTCTCTCTTTACTCCACCAAGCGGGATGAATTTCAGGCACGGATCTTTAAGAGCATCGAAACCGATTTTTTGCACAGAGGGTTATTGCTGGAGCAATTGTTAATCCGTAATATTACCCTTCCTCAGGCCGTAAAAACCAGCATCGAACAAAAAATCTCTGCCGAGCAGGATGCTCAGAAAATGCAATTCGTTCTGCAAAAGGAAAAACAGGAGGCTGAACGAAAAAGGGTAGAGGCTCAGGGCATCGCCGATTATCAGCATATCATCAGTGAAAGCCTGACGGACCGGCAATTACAATACGAGAGTATCAAAGCCCAGCTGGAAGTTGCCAAATCACCCAATGCCAAAGTGATCATCATGGGCAAGGCAGGCACACCGGTCATTCTGGATGCAAAGGGCCAATAATAGCCTTTAACCGTTTTAACCAGTAACTGTTTTAACCAGGCTCAAATGGAAAACAAGGAACCAACCATTCTGATCAGGATAGCGGAAAAAAAAGATGCGGAGATCATTGCGGATATTAGCCGGAGAACATTTTTCGACAGTTTTGCCGCACAGAATACCAGGGAGAATATGGATATTTTTCTAAACGTACAATTCCCCCGGGAACGCCAAATGGCGGAGGTGGGATCGGCGGGTCGTACCTTTCTGCTGGCTTATTGGGGGGAGGAATTGGTTGGCTTTGCCTCTCTTCGGGAAACGACTCCTCCTTCCGGTCTGGAAGATGCCCGGGCGATCGAAATCGTACAGATCTATTCCGAACACCATGCCATCGGCAAAGGAGTTGGCAAGGCGCTCATGCAGGCATGCCTGGATACGGCCAGAACAAAAGGGAAAGAATGGGTTTGGTTAGGCGTTTGGGAAAAAAACCAAAGAGCCATCACCTTTTATACAAAATGGGGATTTGAGCATTTCGGAGAACATATCTTTCTGGTAGGCCATGATCCTCAAACGGACTGGTGGATGAAAAGGAAAGTGTAGCTCCTGTCCAATACTATCTTTTCAACAGATTCCTGTTCACGATCTTTTCCATCACCTCTTCTTTTTGGTATTTACTGATAGGAACCTGGTATTGGAGGATGTGCAAAATATTCCCTTCGATGGAATTAATCTTATCAATCGCTGCCAGGTAAGATTTATGGGGTTGAAGAAAGGAACTGACGGGCAATTTTTCCTGCAGCATCCGGAGGGTCAGGTGGGTGATGATTTTTTTATCCTGTGTATAAATGGCCACATAATTTTCGAGCGCTTCTATAAAAAGGATATCTGCAAACTGGATCTTCTCCAGCTTATTCTCCGCTTTTACAAAAATATGATCCTGGCTTCTTTCCGGAACCTGCTGGAGCTTGAAAAAATCGAAGGCCTTATTGGCAGCCTTCAGGAATCGTTCAAAGGAGATCGGTTTCAATAAATAATCCAGGACTTCCAGATCGAACCCCTGAACCGCGTATTTCTCATAAGCCGTAGTAAAAATGACCCTGGGAGGATTAGAAATATTTTTAAGGAAATCGATGCCTGTCACGTACGGCATTTCGATATCCAGGAATAACAGATCGACCTTTTCCTTTTTTAAAAGGGAATTAAGTTCAAGGGCGTTCTCACAAACACCTATAAGATCCAGGAAATCGATCTGTTCGACATATCCTTGTAAACCTTTGCGGGCAAAGGGCTCGTCATCGGTGATGACACATTTGATCCGGGAAGGCGTCTTTTCGCTCATTGGGAGAAATTTAAATAGTCCATGTTCATTTATCCGGCCATCGTTACGTGTTTCAGACCCAGTAACCACAGCTCCGCTTCAAATTTGTCTTCTGTCTTTTTAATACAAAAGGTATGCTTTTCGGGGTACAATAATTGTAATCGTCTTTGCAGGTTTTCCAGGCCGATCCCTCCCGGTCTTGTAGAATGCACTTCCCTGGGAATAGCATTGGTAACCGAAAACCGAAGATCGGGACCTTCGAGTATCGCCTGGATATTTATCCAGTAATCTCCTCCGACATATTTAAAAGCGTTTTCAACGAGTGGAAGCAGGAGCAAAGGATAAACCTGTTGCCCATTCAGTTTATCGTCAAAATGAACGGATAATTGCAGTTTTTCTGAAGAGCGTATTTCCTGCAGTTGGATAAAATTTTGTAAATAACGAACCTCCTGGCTTACGGGAACGGTCTGCTGCTGGTCATATAACTGATAGCGCAGTAATTCGGAAAACTTTTCCACGCTTTTTTTTGCTTCCGCTACATCCTCATCCATCTGAAAATAAATAGTATTGAGGGCGTTGAACAAAAAATGGGGATGATACTGAGCCTTGAGGAACTTCAATTCTGTCTGCAATTTGTCATTGGTGATCTTCTCCAATTGGATCTTTTCGGCGACATAAGCCTTTAAAAAAGTAGCGCTGCGAACAAGACCATAATAGATAAGTGCATATAATAAGGGGATTGTATTGATATCTACCAGGTCATACCATTGCAGGCCATCATCCGTCAGCGCGACAAACGGGGTCAGCAGCGAATTCTGGAAGATGAAATTGACGATGAACACCATGCCCAGCTCTTTGGCCAGCCGGTTATAACTGAAATCCCGCGTCCATCGCTGATCAAAATGACGGAACAACCTTCCAAAAACGTACACAAAAAGATAACTGACCAGCATGCTAACCGACAATTCCGAAGTGGTGAGTTTCCAATCGCGGTGCCAGAACTTCATCCCCGTTACAGAATCCAAAAGCAGCCGGATTGTGAAGTATACAATCGTTCCGTATATAGGCGGGAAAAAATATTTCCAGAATTGTTTCATTTTCTTCCTTGTTGGTGAAAGTTACGATATATGATTCTTTCAGGCTTCACCCTCCAAAGGATGGGATATTTGCATGGGACACCCACAGGAAATCCCTAAGGGAAACCCAAAACTAATACTGGCTAAAATTATAGCAAGGGTTGGCTATAGGAAAATTTCTTTGACCTATAGCATTTCCCGAAGGGTGAATGGACAAGAGAAGGGTGAATGGACAAGAGAAGCGGAAAAAAACAAACTTTAAATATAAAAAAATTATAAAGTGATGATCAACGGCTGGATGATCAGCAGGCTGAATTGGAGTGCTTGGCGGATAGTATGAGAGGATATATGTTAAACAAAAAGTGTAGAAAAAATTCCACACTTTTTGTTTTTGTTAAAATTTTCCGGTTTGCTAAAGGATCGCCTCAGAAAAATTTAATTTTCATGAAGCCAGAGTTTTACTATGGATTTCGTGATGTCCACCAGTTCGCTGAAGGAATCCGGCTTCCTGATAAAACAACTGGCACCTAATTCGTAGGATGTTCTACGATCCTGGTCAAGCATAGACGTAGTAAGGACGACAACCGGGATCTGTCCGAATTTTTTGTTACTTCGGATTTCTTTGAGCGCCTGAAGCCCTAACATGCCTGGCATGTTCAAATCCAATAAGATCAGGGCCGGATGCTCGGAATCTTCGGAATACAATGTTTCCAGCAAGGTTTCTGCATTCTCGATGAAGACATAATCAATCTGGGGGCTGTTCTCTAAAAAAGCATCCAGGATGATCTGCCGGTCATCCGGATCATCGTCAACAATGTAAATAAGGTGCTGAGTAGGACTTTTCATAAAAGGAAGATTAAGCAAAACGATAATAAAACCAGGCTGTTGTTTCTTTAAGGACTTTAAAAATATTAATTTAATGCCGAAAAATAATACCTTAATGCCATCATTATTCAGAAAGCCCGCAAAACAGGTGATTTTCCGAATAACATACTATGCTATAACCTTGCCAATTGTGTTTCGTTTTGGGGTGATCCAGGTATTATCCATATATTATTGTTGCCAGCCAGGTCAAACTGATTAATAAAATAGTTAAAATTAACTAGTTACTATGGGAGCTATTAAAGTTGTTAAAAATGGGATGGTTAAGCGAACCGGAAATGTGGCGAAGGAAAAAGAGGCAGAAGGGGGAAAGGCAAATAAACGGAAAGGGAAACCATCTCCCGAAACAGAAAAAATTCCGGGAACAAAAAGGGTATTGGATGCAAAGGGCTATCCGGATTCAATACAACAGGAAACTCTGTTGAATAATAAAGAGCTGCTCAGGGTATTACTGGAAGTACGAAACGGGAACTTTTCCGTCCGCATGCCTGTCGATGAAGTAGGGATAACGGGAAAGGTATTTGATACGCTCAATGAGATCATTTCTTTAAACGAAGAAATGATGAAACAGTTTACCAAAGCGGGCAATACGATTGGTAAACAAGGTAAACTTACCCAGCGTATCGAGGTTCCCAATGCCAAAGGTTCGTGGAGCATGGGCGTAGATTCGCTTAATACCCTGATCTCCGATCTTGTTCATCCGACCATCGAGATCGCGCATGTGATCAGCTCGGTGGCAAAAGGAAACCTTTCCCAGGAAATGCCCCTGGAGATTGGCGGTCATACCTTGCAGGGAGAATTTTCCCGGATCGCCAAAGAGGTTAACGACATGGTCAAACAGCTTAATCTGTTTTCCATGGAAGTTACCCGCGTGGCCCTGGAAGTAGGATCGGAAGGGAAACTCGGTGGCCAGGCTAAAGTAAAAGGGGTAGCGGGGGTTTGGAAAGACCTTACCGATAGTGTGAACAGAATGGGGAGCAATCTGACCGCCCAGGTCCGCAATATTGCGGAAGTAACAACCGCCGTAGCCAAAGGGGATCTGTCCAAAAAGATCACGGTGGACGTAAAAGGAGAGATCCTCGAATTGAAGAATACGATCAATACGATGGTAGATCAGCTCAACTCTTTCTCCTCAGAAGTAACCAGGGTGGCCCTCGAGGTAGGAACGGAAGGAAGGTTGGGCGGACAGGCGCATGTAAAAGGAGTAGGGGGAACCTGGAAAGATCTCACGGACTCGGTGAACGGGATGGCCAGTAACCTGACCGGACAGGTGCGTAATATTGCGGAGGTGACGACAGCAGTGGCCAAAGGTGATCTTTCCCGAAAGATCACCGTGGATGTAAAAGGAGAGATCCTGGAGTTAAAGAATACGATCAATACGATGGTGGATCAGTTGAACTCTTTCTCCTCGGAGGTAACGAGGGTAGCCCGTGAGGTGGGCTCGGAAGGAAAACTGGGAGGGCAGGCCGATGTACCCGGTGTAGGCGGTACCTGGAAAGATCTGACGGATTCCGTCAATAAGATGGCCAGCAACCTGACCTCGCAGGTACGAAATATCGCCGAAGTGACAACAGCGGTGGCAACGGGCGATTTGTCCCGTAAGATCGATGTGGATGTAAAAGGAGAGATCCTGGAGTTAAAGAATACGATCAATACGATGGTTGACCAGCTTAGGGGATTTGCATCTGAAGTGACAAGGGTAGCCCGGGAGGTGGGTTCTGAAGGTAAGCTGGGAGGGCAGGCTGCTGTTGAAGGGGTAGGAGGAGTCTGGAAAGACCTGACGGATTCGGTGAACGGGATGGCCAGTAACCTGACCGGTCAGGTGCGCAATATTGCCGAGGTAACAACAGCGGTTGCCAAAGGAGATTTGTCCAGGAAAATTACCGTGGATGTAAAAGGGGAGATCCTGGAATTAAAGAATACGATCAATACGATGGTGGATCAGTTGAACTCCTTTGGATCGGAAGTGACGCGTGTGGCCCGCGAAGTGGGATCGGAAGGAAAATTGGGAGGCCAGGCAGACGTCCCGGGCGTAGGAGGGACCTGGAAAGATCTTTCGGATTCTGTTAATAAAATGGCCAGTAACCTGACCTCGCAGGTGCGCAATATTGCGGAAGTAACCACTGCAGTGGCTAACGGTGACCTGTCGAGGAAGATCACCGTTGACGTACAGGGAGAGATCCTGGAATTAAAGAATACGATCAATACGCTGGTAGACCGGTTACGGGGATTTGCTTCTGAAGTCACGCGTGTGGCCCGTGAAGTAGGGACAGAGGGCAAATTGGGAGGACAGGCCTTCGTACCCGGAGTGGCCGGTACCTGGAAAGATTTAACAGATTCTGTTAACCAGATGGCGGGTAACCTGACCGCTCAGGTGCGAAATATCGCCGAAGTCGCCATCGCGGTGGCAAACGGGGACATGTCCAAAAAGATCACTGTGGACGTTAGAGGGGAAATCCTTCAGTTGAAAGAAACCCTTAATACGATGGTGGATCAATTACGGGCCTTTGCCTCTGAAGTAACCCGTGTGGCGCGTGAAGTGGGTACGGATGGAAAATTAGGGGGACAGGCCTTTGTACCGGGGGTAGCCGGTACCTGGAAGGATCTTACCGACTCGGTGAACCAAATGACGGGTAATCTGACGGCACAGGTGCGTAATATAGCAGAAGTGACCAAGGCCGTAGCCAGCGGTGATCTTTCCAAAACAGTGGCGATCGATGTTAAAGGCGAGATCCTCGATCTGAAGAATACGATCAATACGATGGTGGAGCAATTGAACTCCTTTGCCTTCGAAGTTACCCGTGTGGCGAGAGAAGTGGGCACCGAAGGAAAATTAGGCGGGCAAGCCGAAGTCCGGGGAGTGGCCGGAACCTGGAAAGATCTTACGGATAGTGTGAACATGATGGCCTCCAACCTGACCAACCAGGTAAGAGGAATCGCCAAGGTGGTAACGGCAGTGGCAACAGGGAACCTCAAACAAAAATTATCCATTGTGTCAAGGGGCGAGGTGGCCCAATTGACGGATACCATTAATGAAATGATCGATACGCTTGCCTTGTTTGCAGACCAGGTGACCACCGTGGCCCGAGAGGTAGGGGTGGAAGGAAGACTGGGCGGTCAGGCCAGCGTTCCGGGCGCTTCAGGAATTTGGAAGAACCTTACAGAGAATGTGAATCAGCTGGCACAAAACCTCACCACCCAGGTGCGATCTATCTCTGAAGTAGCTTCCGCCGTAACGAAGGGGGATCTTACCCGGACCATCCGGGTGGAGGCCAAAGGAGAAGTGGAAGCGCTGAAGGATACCATCAATCAGATGATCGCCAATTTGAAGGAAACAACCTTGCGTAACCAGGAACAGGACTGGCTGAAATCCAACCTGGCCAAATTTACGCAGATGCTTCAGGGACAGAAAGATCTCAGGACGGTGACGCAGCGTATCCTTTCCGAACTCGCCCAGGTTGTTACGGCCCATTATGGAGCTTTTTATATCCTGAACCAGGATGAGGAAACCCAACATGTAAAACTGAATCTTTTCTCGGCCTACGGATACCGGTCGGAAAAAAATATTCCTACCCAATTTTCCATTGGAGAAGGATTGGTTGGGCAGGTAGCCTTTGAAAAGGAGCGGATCATCCTCTCCAATGTCCCTTCCAATTATATAAAGATCAGTTCCGGTTTGGGAAGAGCCAAGCCTGCCAATCTTATCATCCTTCCCGTATTATTCGAGAACAAGGTAAAAGCCGTTATCGAACTGGCCTCCCTGGATGCCTTCAGCGAAACACATCTGGATTTTCTCAGCCAGCTGACGGAAAGCCTGGGGATCGTACTGAATACTATCGAGGCCAATACCCGGACGGAAGAATTACTGGCCCAGTCCCAATCCCTGGCCGGTGAGCTGAAAATCCAGCAGGAAGAACTGCGAAGGACCAATGATGAACTCCAGGATAAAGCTCTTTTACTGGTCAAACAGAAGAACGAGGTAGAGGCAAAGAACAAGGAAGTGGAGGAAGCCAGGAAATCGCTGGAAGAAAAAGCCGAGCAGCTGACGCTTACCTCTAAATACAAATCGGAATTTTTAGCCAATATGTCCCATGAACTAAGGACGCCTTTGAATAGCCTCCTCATTCTTGCCCAGCAGTTGTATGAAAATGCGGAAGGTAATCTTTCCGACAAACAGATCCGGTATGCCAAGACCATTCATTCCTGCGGAGATGACCTGATCCAGCTGATCAATGATATTCTGGATCTTTCCAAAATCGAGTCAGGCTTTATCACCACCAACTTTTCTCCGGTCCGTTTCGGGGAGATTGCCTCTTTTGTGGAAACCACCTTCAAACCCATTTCGGAGGCCAGGCATCTTCGTTTTACCATCGAAACGGATCCCAGTCTTCCTCAAACGCTGGAAACAGACTTGCAGCGTCTTAATCAGATCCTGAAGAACCTGTTGTCCAATTCCTTTAAGTTCACAGAGAAAGGAGAGGTGAAACTCAGGATCTATGAAGCGGACAAAAACTGGAAACAAGGAACTAATTCCACACTTGACCGTGCAGGAAGAGTGGCCGCGTTTGCCATTAGCGATACAGGGATCGGAATACCCCAGGAAAAACAAAACATCATCTTCGAAGCCTTTCAGCAGGCGGAAGGATCCACCAGCCGCAAATACGGAGGTACCGGTCTTGGATTGTCCATCAGCCGTGGATTGGCGGAATTATTGGGCGGAACTATCGAACTGGAAAGTTCTCCTTCCCTGGGAAGTACCTTTACTTTATTCCTGCCAATGGATTATGTCAGCGGCAACCTGTCCAGGGAAACAACCGGTAGTCTGCATTCTTACCGGCAATTGCAATTGAGCGAGGACAGCGGAGAGATCGATACCTTATTGAATTCCCTACGGGTAACCAACGAGGGGATAGATTCTTCTTCTTTGACTATTGTCAGCGAAATGATCAACGATGCAGGGGATGACCGTGCTTCCATTCAGCTTAATGATAAAATAGTATTAGTGGTGGAGGATGATCTTCGTTTTGGGAAGATCATCATAGAAAAGGCGCATCTACATGGGATGAAGGCCATCGTAGCCACCAATTACATCGAAGTATTCGATTTTATCAACCGGTTCACCCCCATTGCTATCACCCTGGACGTACGGTTACCCGATACCAGTGGATGGAAAGTCCTGGACCTGCTCAGGAACGATCTCAATTACCGGCATATCCCGATCCATCTTATCTCCGGTGAAGAGAACAGGGCGCTGGCCCTTAAACGGGGCGCCCGCAGCTTTCTGCTCAAACCTTTGGCGACAGAGGCTCTCGACGAGCTTTTTACAGATATCCTTTCCTTTGACAAAAAGGAAGCCCTGAAAATACTGGTAGTGGAAGACAATGAAATGGACTCTTCCCAGATCACCCGGATGCTACGAAGTGATAATGTGGAAGTCACCATTGCGGCTACCGGTAAAAAGGCTCTTCAGGAAACCAATTTAAAAGAATTCGATTGCATCATCCTGGATTATACCCTTCCGGATATATCCGGGATCGAGCTGGTTAAACGGGTTAGCGAAAACAAGAAAAAACTGACACCGGTAATCGTATATTCTGCAAAAGACTTTGATAAAAAAGAGCTGCTTCATTTAAACCAAAGCTCCAATACCATCCTGCTGAAAGGAGTGAACTCCCTGGAACACCTGTTGGAAGAGACGGTATTACAATTGCATATCAACCACAAAGAACTGGCTCCGGAGAAAAGGAAGGTTATTGAAAATATCCGGATGAAAGACGATATCCTGACCGGAAAGAACATACTTTGTGTGGATGACGATGTCCGTAATCTTTTTGCCCTGACTACGGTTTTTGAACGATATAATATGAACGTGATTACGGCGGAAAGCGGAAAGGATGCCATCAATATCATCAACGATGACAAACAGCGGATCGATATGATATTAATGGATATCATGATGCCGGAAATGGATGGGTATGAGACTACCCAAAAGATCAGACGGGAGCATAAAAACAGTACCTTACCGATCATCGCGGTAACGGCCAAAGCCATGAAGGGTGACCGGCAGAAATGTATCGAGGCGGGGGCTTCCGATTATATCACAAAGCCTTTAAAAATCGACCAGTTGCTGTCATTAATGCGGGTCTGGTTCTATAAATAAAATTTTAAACAAGTTCATGGACCCAAAAATCTTACTGGTTGATGATCGTGACGATAACCTGCTTTCGATGGAAAGCGTGCTGGAGCCGGATGGTTACCGCATTGTCAAAGCCAGTTCCGGCAGGGAGGTCTTAAAAATATTGCTTTCGGATCTGGATTTTGCCCTCATACTGATGGATGTGCAGATGCCCAATCTAAATGGATTTGAGACGGCTTCCCTGATCTATGAACGGGAAAGGCTGAGACATATCCCCATAATTTTTATTACGGCCAACCATTATGGAGAAGAGAATATCTTTAAAGGGTATAAGGCCGGAGCCGTCGACTATATTTATAAACCCGTAAATCCTGACTTGCTGCGGGCAAAAGTTGCCGTTTTCGTAGATCTTTACCGGAAAAATCATCGTTTGCTGGCGCAGGAGCAGAAACTGGTGGCCATCAATAAAAGCCTGGAAAAGGAAATCCAGGAGCGAAAGGCATTTGAGGAAAAAATTACGGAGCTGAATCATCAATTACTGGAAAACATTGCCCGTTTGGAAACGGCCAATAAGGATCTGGATCTGTTTGCGTTTATGGCTTCCCATGATTTGCAGGCTCCTTTGCGCAAGATCAGAATGTTTAGTGACCGGCTTTTACTGAACCACCAGGAAGGCCTGGACAAAGATGGTCAATTATATCTGTCACGTATACAACAGGTTTCCAAACGGATGCAGGACCTGATCAATGATATCCTGAAATTTTCCAAGATATCCAGCGAAAAGGACAGTTTTGAAGAAGTGAACATGGATGAATTGTTGGAGGAAATCCTTTCCGAAATGGATGGGCTAATCAGGGAGAAACAGGCTGAGGTTGTCATAGAAAAAATACCGGTATTATGGGTAAATGGAGTATTGATGGGCCCTCTGTTTTCCAACCTGATCGGAAATTCGTTAAAATACAGCCAAAAAGGAAGAACTCCGGTCATACGTATCCGGGCCGAAATCAGCAGCACCAGCGACCCACAGCAGGGTAAAGAGCCGGAAGCCAAATATTGCAGGATTTATATAGAGGATAATGGCATCGGATTTGACCAGAAATATGCCGGACAGTTGTTTGATATGTTCCGCAGACTTCATAGTAATGCAGAATACGAAGGGACTGGGATCGGTCTTGCGCTTTGTAAAAGGATCGTAGAAAAACATAGGGGATTTATATCGGCAAGAGGAAGACCGGGTGAAGGGGCGGTATTTATTGTTTCCTTACCTTTAAAAGCGGAAGAAAATCAAAAAGCGGAAGAAAATCAATAACCCTGAGAAAATCAATAACCTATAACACAGCGAATATGCTTTCTGCCACGCAACCAACGCGTATATTGATCATAGAGGACGATGAGGATGATTTTTTGATCATCCGGTCCTGTATTAAGGATATTCCTGAAAAAGAGTTCCATATCGACTGGTGTTTTAAATATGAAGAGGCGCTGGATCATATCAGTCATGCCCGTTATGATCTTTATTTCGTGGATTACCTGTTGGGAGAAAGGACAGGCCTGGATTTATTAAGAGATGCCATGAATCTGGGTTGCGAAGAGCCCTTGGTATTGCTGACGGGAACGGGCAGAAGAGAATTGGATATCCAGGCTATGACTATGGGCGCAGTGGATTACCTGGTTAAATCAGAGATCAACACCGAGAAACTGGAACGATGCATCCGTTATTCCCTGGAAAGAAGCAATTATATACGTGCGCTAAAAACAAATGAACGCAAATTCAGGAATATCTTTGAACGATCCAAAGACGCCGTTTTTCTGGCTGATGACAAACTGGTTTTCCTGGATGCCAATAATGCAACCTGCGAACTATTTAAATACAGCAGACTGGAATTGGGAAAAATGAGTCTTTTAAATTTGTTTGCGCGTAAAGATGCGGTTGCCCTTATCGCGGAAAAATTGTTGAAACAGGGAGAAATAGAAGATGAGGAAGTAGAGTTATTCACGCGGAATAAAGAAAAAAAGAATTGCATCCTATCCATGTCCCGGCAGGTCCAATCCAATGGGGAGACATTTATTCAGGGAATAATTCATGATATTACCAGTCTCAAAAGAATCGAAAGAGCCACCTTTCAGATCGAGAAATTAAGGTCGACAGCTACTTTACTCAGAACATTGGCACATGAGGTCAGAAATCCCCTGACGAATATCAACTTATCCGTTGAACAGCTCAAACCGGAAGCCATCGGAGAAGATGCAAATATCTACCTGGACATTATCGCCCGTAATTGTGGACGGATCGACGGGCTAATTTCTGAATTACTGGATCTGTCCAGGCCTGCGGAGATTTCACTGCAGAGAACAACCTTGCAGGCACTTATAGACAGAACCCTGGAAGCGGCATCTGACAGGATCTCCCTGAAAGGAATAAAATTGGAGTTGCAATATCCGGAAGGCCCGGCTTATGTGATGGCGGATATCGAAAAAATGAAGATAGCCTTTCTGAATATCATAATAAATGCCATTGAAGCGGTTCCCAAAGAATCGGGAAAGATAACGATTGCTGTAAAGGAAGAATTACCCTATTATAAGTTGTTTATTACTGATAATGGAGCGGGGATCCCGGAAGAGAACCTTTCCCGGATATTCGAACCCTATTTTACGTCCAAGACCAATGGATTTGGTTTGGGCCTGGCTGCGACCTGGAATATCCTGCAATCCCACCGTGCTTCCATCGATGTAAATTCCCAGGATGGAGAAGGAACAAGTTTTATATTGGCCTTCGGCCAGGCGGAATAGTTGATCCCTTCCAGGAGGAATAGTTGACCCCTTCCAGGCGGAATAGTTGATAACTGCGTGCAGGATTAAAAGAAAAAATGGCTGAAAAAATTAACGATAGAACGATATTCTCCCTATTGGAAGTAACCAGGAGTATTCAAAAAACCCTTTCCGAAAGGTATAAGGATGCCTATTGGATAAAGGCCGAAATGAATAAGCTCAATCCTCATCCTCCTTCAGGTCATTGTTTTCCCGAACTCCTGGAAAAAAAGGACGGTAAAATAATTGCAGAGATCAGCGCCAATCTTTGGAAAGATGATTTCCGGAGAATAAATGACCTGTTTTTAAAGACCCTCAAGGAGCCTCTGAAGAACGGGATTAATATTCTTTTTTATGCAAAGATAGCCTACGATCCTGTATATGGTCTTCGATTGAGGATAATGGATATCGATCCCAGTTACTCATTAGGGGAATTGGAAAGGGAGAAGCAGGAAACCATCGATAAGATGAAAAATGAAGGCATTTATGATGCCAACCGCCTGTTGAAAATGCCCCTGCTTCCCAAAAGGATCGCCATCATTTCCGTAGAAACCAGTAAAGGCTATTCGGATTTTATGAATATTCTGACAGGGAATAAATGGGAGTATACTTTTTTCCATATGTTATTCCCTGCTATTCTGCAGGGGGAAAGATCTGCAGGATCCATCATCCATCAACTGCGTCGGATTAAAAAAGTGATCCATCATTTTGATGCGGTGGCGGTTATTCGTGGTGGGGGAGGGGAAGTGGGATTGACCTGTTACAATGATTATGGACTGGCTAAGGAGATGGCATTATTTCCTATTCCGGTAATTACAGGAATAGGACATTCTACTAATGAGACCGTAGCGGAAATGATCGCTTTTAAAAATGCAATTACACCAACTGCTTTAGCCGATTATCTGTTGCAAAAATTCCATGATTTCTCCGTTCCGGTTCAGCAGGCAAAGGAATTAGTTACGGACAGATCCCGAAGAATCCTGAAGGAAGAAAAAAAACAACTGGTGCACAGTGTTCGTTATTTCAGGTCAGTGACAGGCTCCATGCTGATAAACCGGGGGCATCAAATCAGGGAAATGGCCAGGTCATTAAGCCATGCATCCTTTAATCTGATCAATGAGTACAGGCAGGTAGTTGTGCAGCTTAAAATGAAAATGGCCGACCAGACGGCCTATTTTTTTACAAGAGAGAACAGGGAGCTCTTCCATATGGAAAAGACGATTGATCTGCTGAATCCGGAAAAGGTTTTAAAAAGAGGGTATACCATTACGTTTAAAGACAGCAGGCTTATTAAGGACGCAGCTGACCTCCGGGAAGGAGATCTTCTTAAAACGGTCTTTTCGGGGGGGAGCCTGGTCAGCATACTGAGCGGGACCCCTGAGCAGGAGGAAGGCAACCAAAAACAACAATATGAGTAACAAGCCAAATTATACCGAGGCGTTTGAAGAACTTCAGGCCATTGTGTCGGAAATCGAAAATGGAGAAATATCCGTGGACTTGTTATCCGAGAAAGTGAAACGTGCGGCTTTATTAATTAAAATCTGTAAGAATAAGCTTTCTGCAACCGAAGGTGATATAAATAAGGTGTTAAAAGAGCTGGAATCTACCGAAGGAGCCATTGAGGGCCAGGATGAAGAGTGACAAGAAGTGAGCAGAATTGAGCAGAAGTGCCCAGGGATTTTTCTTATATTTATCTTCTGCTTCGGGATTGCCTGCTGCAGGAATACATCAACGCCCCCTGGTAAAAAAATACGGATCATGAGAAAAAGCAGGAGAAAAGGCATAGGAACAAGCATGGAAACAAGCATGGAAACAAGCATGGAAACAAGCATGGAAACAAGCATGGAAAAAAGTATGGGAAAAAGTATGCGAAAACGTATAGGTCCGGTTTTGGCAGGATTGATCCTGAGTCTAATGCTGACCGCTGGTTCATTTGCCCAGAACAGGATACTTGTCTTTCAGTCGGATTTCGGTCTCAAAGACGGTGCGGTCTCGGCTATGAAAGGAGTGGCGATGGGTGTATCCCCCGATTTAAAATTATATGATCTGACACATGAAATACCGGCTTATAATATTTGGGAAGCCGCTTATCGTTTGCTGCAAACCGTACCTTATTGGCCTGCCGGTACCGTATTCGTTTCGGTGGTAGATCCGGGAGTGGGCACAAGCAGGAAATCGGTGGTGTTAAAAACCAATACCGGTCAGTTTATCGTTACTCCCGACAACGGTACACTCACCCTTATTGCAGAATCCCTTGGGATTGCAGGGGTGAGGGAAATAGATGAAGCCGTGAACCGGAGGAAGGACTCCCAAAAATCATATACTTTTCACGGTCGTGACGTATATGCTTATACAGGAGCGAGGCTTGCTTCCGGTGCGATCACTTATGAACAGGTAGGCCCGGAATTACCCAAACAGGTAGTAAACATACCTTATCAGAAAGCCATATGGGAAGGAAACCTGATAAAAGGTACCATCTCCATTCTGGATATTCAATTTGGGAATGTCTGGACCAATATAGACGGAGAATTGCTGAAACAGATAAATCCTCAATATGGAGACAATCTTCATATCGTAATCTTACACAACAAAAAGAAAGTATACCAGGGTGATTTACCCTACAGCCAGACTTTTGGCGCAGTGGCCAAAGGCAAGCCATTAAGCTATCTCAACAGTTTATTACAGTTATCCTTTGCCCTGAACGAAGGGAATTTTGCCGAAGCCTGGCATATAGGGAGCGGAAATGAATGGAGTGTGGAAGTAACAAAGGGATCCCGCCCCTGAATGCCAGTTCTTTACCAATAAGCCCCTTAATGCTGGTTCCATACAAATAAAATAATTAATTCCCCGTTAACGCAACGTTATTGATCCAAAAGATATCTTTACAGATCAGATGCGTCCTAAAAACACCAACCCTTTTCCCCCTATAAGGTCTTCTTGTGGAAGACCTTATATGCGCATTTTTGCCTTGTTTATTCTTATCCTTTGTTTTGGAAGAATTACTTATGGCCAGCACCTAGTTATCAGGGGTACGGTTATAAACCGGTTTACCAAGGAAAAGGTCTCTTTTGCCAGTATTTCCTGGAAAAAGGGTGGCTTCGGTATGGTATCCGATAGCGCAGGTAATTTCCGGATCATTGCGAATCAACCGGGGAAGGATAGTCTACTGGTAAGCTCGGTGGGATTTGAGACGCAGGTGATTCCCATACCCGTTTCAAGGGATAGTTTATCCTTAACGGTATTCCTTGAAAATGCCAAAAATCCAGGCGAGGTCATCGTGCGGTCAAAATATAACAAAGGACTTTTCTGGTGGCGGAAGATCGTAGCCAATAAGAAAGTAAATAATCCGTATAAAGCAGAGAGTTATGCATATGAGTTATATAATAAACTGGAGATAGATATTGACAATATCAACCGCCAAAAATTTGAAAAATTCAAATTACTCAGACCCTTTGGATTTATATTGGACAATATCGACAGCCTCTCGGAAGACAGCCCCTTTTTACCTGTTTTTATAACCGAATCCATCTCAGATTGTTATTTTTCCCAACATCCATTCCGGGAAAGGGAGGAAATCAAGGCCATGCAGGCCAACGGAATTAAAAATGAATCGATTTTGCAGTTTATGGGCGGTCTTAGCCAGCGGATAAATCCTTACGAAAACTATATGACCTTGTTCGGAAAGGAGTTTATCAGCCCTTTAAGTGCTGTAGGGGATCGCTATTATAATTATAAAGGACTGGATACCCAATATATTTCCGGTCAACGTTATCTGCATCTTTATTTTTCTCCCCAAAGGGAAGGTGAAAATACTTTTTCCGGCGATTGCTGGGTCCATCAACAGACCTGGGCTATTAAAAAGATCTCGCTCAACATTTCTGCAACAGCCAATATAAACTACGTAAACCGGCTGAGTATCGTACAGGAGTTTGCTAGGCAAAATGATAGCGTTTGGGTATTTTCCAAAGATAAATTCGTAACGGAATTATCCTTTTTCAAAAAAGATCATTTGTCGTTTATTGCCAGGAAAACAAGCCTGTACAACAAGGTACGGATCAACGAGCCATCCATTGAAGATACCCTGCAAAAAAACAGCCAGGGAGAGAAGGTGGTTATCAGGGATAGCGCTCTCGTGCAGGATTCGGGTTATTGGCAGGCGCACCGGGCTGAGCCATTAACGGTCAATGAGGCACATGTATATAAGATGATCGACACGTTGAAAAGTATGCCGCTTTTTAAGAAATACGTTAACACGGCCCAGTTCATTGTGGATGGCAGAAAACAATTGGGGATGGTCGAGATAGGGCCCTGGTTTAAATGGATCAGTGGCAATCAACTGGAAAAATTCCGGATACGATTTGACCTGGCCACCACGAAAAAATTCAATGAGCTGATCTGGCTGCATGGCTACCTGGCTTATGGATTCGGTGACAAGGCTTTAAAGGGTAAAGCGGAAGTGGATTATAAATTCGGCCTCAAAAGTGGTTATAGCACCCATATTTCTTATACGCATGATCTTAACAATGGCCGGGCGCGGAACAATGGGGAGGATATGACTACTGATAATATGTTCAGCCAGTTAATACGCAGGCCAGGGATCCGTCAGAAATTCCTGCTGGAAGATGAAATAAGGATTGCTGTAAAAAAAGAATGGATAAATAAATTTTCAGCACAGGTTTCTTACTCGAGGACCAATTATGAAACCTTCAATCCGCTACCTCCTAAAAAAATGATCTCCAATAACCAGGATAATGCTATCCTGAATAGTGAATTGGGACTCAAACTCCGTTATGCACCGGGTGAGAAAGTAATCCGTACGCGCCGGAAGGATTTTCGGTTGAATGGAAGTTACCCAGTTCTGGAAGCTGGTTTTTATATGGGCCTGCCGAACCTATGGGAAAGTAACTATCAATATCACAAAGTCAATATGTCGGTCGCCCAGGAATTCAGGATTCCCAGGTGGGGGAAAATAAACTACCGGGTATATGGCGGGGAAATCTTTGGCGATCCATTGCCCTTTATGTTGCTGGAAATCCATCCAGGCAATGAGATCTATTATTACAGTAAAAATTCATTCAACCTGATGAACCGGTTTGAATATATTAGCGATCGTTATGCAGGGTTTGAACTGGAGCACAATTTTGAAAAAAAGCTATTGAACCTGCTTCCTTTTATGCGCAAGACGAATATGCGCCAATTCTGGAACGTCAAGGCTGTTTGGGGAACCCTATCAAAAGAAAATAAGGTTATCAATTTGCAGGATTTCGCCAACTATCGGTTCCGGTCTTTAAATGGCAATGGATATGTGGAAGCAGGGACAGGGATCGACAACCTATTCAAATATTTCCGGGTGGATCTTGTCTGGCGATTTGCCCCACCTCAGAAAGCCATACCCAATATCAAAAATTCTACTGCGCCCTTTGGTGTATTCGGAAGTTTTCATTTTCAATTCTAAAATGCCGGCAAAACCATCAGCTACTGGCCAACTATCAGCTACCGGCTAACTATCAGATACCGCCTGACCCTCAAATACCGGCTAACCATCAGCCTAAGGATAAGTAATCGGATCCAGATCAAGGATCTGGTGAAGGTGATGTAACAAATGTGCACAATAATCCGCCGCCAGCCATTCGATGGAACGTGTTTCGGGGCCAGGGGTGTGACAGATCCGTTGTGCTGCTTCAGGTGACATATGCGCCCAAATTCTGCAGATATGTTTGTTAAGAAGGACCCATAAAGTTACCAGGTCCTGAATGGGAGCGTGTTGGTAATTGGAAATTTCCACCCATTTATCCTGATCGTAGGATATGGTAGGTGAGTTTTCGTATTGTGCTACTACAAACCGGCGGATATTATTTTGGGCAGAATCGATAAGGTGACCCAGGATCTCTTTTTTACTCCAGTTCTGCTGATGTGGTTTGGAGGAATATACTCCTTCGGGAAGTGTTTTTAGCCTTCGGGAATAATTGGAGATGATCTGTTTCAAGTGGTTGATGGTAGCTTGCATGTAAAGCGGTTTTCCTGTATGAGAAAAATTTGCATACCCCAGATAAGGATTAAATTTCTATGGCTTCCGGATAAGGTGTCCCTTTTCCTGTTTCCACAAGGCTTTTTAAACTCAGCATAAAATATCCCCATACCGAATTGCAATGCATAAAAAAGTCATTCTCTTCCCTCCAGCCCCTTTGCCCGAAATGGAGAATGGTTTTGTCTCCGTGGGGTTCAACATCAAAAAATAACCGGGTACCGATCCAATCATCCGGGCCTCCGACGCATTGCCATTCCACCCGCTTGCCCGGGATCAGGTGAGTAATCCGCATTTCTGTGCCATCGGTTCCAAAACGGAAAAGAAGTATCGTTCCTGGTTGGATGACGCCTTCGGAACTGGCGGTTTTTGTCCACCATTGCTGGAGGCCATCCATCGTGGAGAAGGTCCGGAATACTTTATCCGGTTTAGCTTTAATAAGTATCCTGTGTAAGATATTAGGCATGGGTAATGGGTTAATTTGGAATAAAGGTCAACTAAAGTTATAAAATTGCCTTCAGATGGCGGATATATAATATATGGGAGCATACCTAACCGGATTTGATAATGTCCCTGACAACCAATAATTTTGCGACTCAAACAACCAAATGGACCACATGTCCATTGTCCAAAGGACAGTCATTAATTGATTTCGGACCAAGGGGAAGTTTTAATCGGGATCCCTGAGGTACGGCAAATAAACTACGAATGAGACAAATCGCTTTTCGGGAGGCTCTGCGCGAAGCCATGAATGAAGAAATGCGTCGCGATGACCGTGTTTTTTTAATGGGTGAAGAAGTGGCAGAATACAACGGCGCCTATAAGGTCAGCCAGGGAATGCTGGATGAATTTGGTCCCAAACGGGTGATTGATACGCCAATCTCTGAATTAGGTTTTGCGGCAGTTGCGGTAGGGGCTGCTCAGCATGGACTTCGTCCGGTAGTAGAATTTATGACCTTTAACTTTGCGGTACTGGCCCTGGATCAAATCTTAAATACGGCCTCCAAAATGTTGGCCATGAGCGGTGGTCAACTCAGTTGCCCGATAGTTTTCCGGGGACCTAATGGTTCGGCCGGACAATTAGGTGCGCAGCACTCTACAGCCTTTGAAAGCTATTATGCCAATATACCCGGTATTAAAGTAGTTTCTCCCAGTAATGGCTATGATGCCAAGGGATTGTTGAAACAAGCGATCCGGTATGAAGAAGACCCCGTCATTTTCATGGAAGGGGAAACCACTTATGGGGATAAAAGTGAAGTGCCTGATGAGGAATACTATATTGAATTAGGTAAGGCCGACGTAAAAAGGAAAGGGACCGATGTAACTATCGTTTCTTTCAATAAAATGATGAAAGTAGCCCTCGGTGCTGCTGCTGAATTGGAAAAGGAAGGAGTTAGCGCCGAAGTTGTCGATCTCAGGACGATCAGGCCCCTGGATTGGATGACTATCCTGGAAAGTGTTAAAAAAACCAACCGCCTGGTTATCGTGGAAGAACAATGGCCTTTTGCTTCCATATCTTCAGAGATCTCTTACCGTATCCAAAAGGAAGGGTTCGATTATCTTGACGCGCCTATCCGCCGGATCACCTCTGCTGATGCTCCTATGCACTATGCTCCTAATCTGGCGGCCCTGGCCATCCCGGACATTACCAGAACAGTAAAACTGGTAAAGGAAGTGATGTACATGAAAAAGTAAAATAAAGAATCATTTCCCTTTTTGGGAATGATAGTAGAATAATTGTCCCCCGTTCCGGATGCCGGAACGGGTTTTTTTTGTGCCCGGGGCGACAGGACTTCGGTCTCAGAAATCTTCACCAGCGGAAAATCTTCACCAGGGGAATTACAAAGGGGGTACCCCCCTTTGTCGCGACGCCTCAGATTTTTTGTGCCCGGGGCGACACTTTTATATGGGGGAGCCCCGGGCACAAAAAAAATCCCGGGATCTGTTTAAGACTCCGGGATTCGGTCAGACTGGCTGAAAATTTACAACGGTTGTTATTTCAAAGCGGCCAGGGCTGTATTGAATAACACGAGGAAGCCATATACGCTGCCCATTAATACACAACCAAGAATAGTCAGTTTGAAAAGCATTTTGCCGGTAGGGGGGGCCTGAAGTTCAAGTTCAGTCTTCATAAGGGATTATTTTAGTGGATTATTAAAAGTTCAGTTTTTCATTTGATTTGGATACTCTAAAGTAATACAGGATGATTACTCCGGCAAGGAACTTTTACGTAGGATTTATACGAATTATTCCTGCCTTTTGTCCGGTTCAGGCCAGGTACGAAGTTGATTCGGATAAAAGATCCATTCGGGTGTATAAATGCTCGTCTGATCGGTAGCCATATACCAAGGGCTGATCTCCTTATTATATTCATTTTTAACGATATGTATATCCTGCGCAGGCATATAGCTTTGAGCAAGAAGGTAGATTTTCCGACCCTGCCTATCTTCGGCCATATCAATTACCAGCATGGCATGGCCAGGGGATCCTCCCCGTATCAGTACATCTCCGATCCGGATATTTGTGAAAGGGACGACAGAAGGCAGTTGTTTTTCAAGCGAAAGCGTCCCGCAGTATGAAAAAACGGTTTGAAGAAAGGAAGAAAAACAGGGATATTCGGATGACGCCTGCTCCTTGCCGGGAACCTGGTAAGGTATCAACCGGCCGTCTTTTATTTTGAACCTTTCTCCCTCCATCCAGTGCCTGAAATTGAGGCGGATTCCCTGAGACGTTAAAAAGTCTATATCCTTATATTCCTTTCGGGTGTAAAGAAATTCAGCCCTGAGACGCATTACGGCATCTGCACATTGCTGCAGATCAGTATGGCCTACCGAAACATCCAGCACAGCAAATTGGGCATCCTGGTTTTGTTTCAGGGATCCGTCGTACAAATAAACCCTTTTGTCATTTTTCAGGGTGATCGTTCGTAACCACTAGCCAAAACTATTATTTTCAACGGCTACTCTGGTATATCCGGCCGGTAAGGGGATCGAGCCAACAGAAGGGAAAGGATTTACCTCCAGGCTACCCTGGTGGTCCCGGGAATTTCCTGGTATTCCATTTTTCCGGCTTTCAGGGGTAATGCGAATTCCGACCGGGCCAGGTTGCCGAACAGGTGTTTGGGCCTGTTGATTACAGGAGCAGCCAAAAAGGCAAATTATTATGCTGCCTTTAAGGGTTAGAGAGCTGATGTTCCGATGCATATCATTAAATTTGAAGCTGAATCCCTGGGAATCCTATCTGTTATTTTTCCATAAAAAAGATTGTTAAAGCACATGTCGAACATATTGATCATAGACGATGAAAAAGCTATCCGGAAAACATTGAGTGAAATCCTGTCTTACGAAGGCTACAAAATCGACGAGGCCGGAGACGGGGAGGAGGGCTTAAAGAAGGTAAAAGAAAAGGAATATGATGTAGTGCTCTGTGATATCAAAATGCCAAAAATGGATGGGATCGAATTCCTGGAAAAAGCCAAAGAGGCCAACCCGGATATTCCCATTATTATGATTTCGGGCCATGGTACTATCGAAACGGCTGTAGAAGCCGTGAAAAAAGGTGCATACGATTATATTTCCAAACCTCCTGATCTTAACCGTTTGCTGATTACTATCCGTAATGCGATGGATAAGACAACGCTGGTCGCAGAAACTAAGGTTTTGAAACGGAGGGTTAGCAAGGTCCAGGAAATTGTAGGCTCTTCCACACCCATACAAAAGATTAAAGAAACTATCGATAAAGTGGCTCCTACGGAAGCCCGCATTCTGGTGACCGGGGAGAACGGCGTTGGCAAGGAATTGGTTGCCCGCTGGGTGCATGAAAAAAGCAACCGTGCTGCCGGGGCACTGGTCGAAGTTAACTGTGCGGCTATTCCGAGCGAACTAATCGAAAGCGAGCTTTTCGGACATGAAAAGGGATCCTTTACCTCGGCGGTCAAACAACGGATCGGCAAATTTGAACAGGCCAACGGGGGAACCTTATTCCTGGATGAAATCGGAGATATGAGCCTTTCGGCCCAGGCCAAGGTGCTTCGTGCCTTGCAGGAAGGGAAGATAACCCGTGTAGGGGGCGACAGGGACATCAGCGTTGATGTACGGGTAATCGCTGCCACCAATAAAGATCTCCTGAAGGAGGTAGATGAAAAGAACTTCAGACTCGATCTTTATCACCGGCTAAGTGTGATCATTATCCATGTCCCTTCCCTTAATGAAAGGAATGACGATATTCCTTTACTGGTGGATAAATTTCTTTCCGATGTCTGCGCGGATTATGGAATATCCAAAAAGGCAATAGAAGAAGAGGCAATACAGGCTCTTCAAAAACATAACTGGACCGGAAATATCCGGGAATTGCGCAATGTGGTGGAGCGGCTTATCATCTTATCCGGGAAGACGATTCGTAAGGATGATGTAGAAAGTTATGTGCTCCCAAAGAAATAAGAATAAACCCCTAGTGTCTAGTCTATTTTGTAATGTCGTATAAATGCCGTACCTTTTTCTTCCAAAAAGAGTATGGTAAAGTATAAA
>NZ_JBTLQH010000038.1:0-57134 GCF_054461575.1 Flavitalea flava | reverse complement strand
TAAAAAATTTAGCGGATCTCCGGCACCTGTTTAATGTCGGTCCCTCCGGGACAAGAGGCTTACAGCCTCTTTTGTGATTTGCGGTTATTGCTTTAATTTGTGCATTATGAAAAATTATATCCTTACGCAGCAGGTTGCCGAAAATAAGTTGCGACGCATGGCCTTTGAGATCCTGGAGAATAATTCGCAGGAGAAAGAATTGATCCTTGCAGGAATCCGGGAGAGTGGCAGCGTAATTGCACGGAAAATCCGGAAATTATTGCTGGAGATCACCAATAATCAAATAAGCATAGAATTAATTACGATAACACTCGATAAAAAGCTTCCCGGAGATGTTACGCTGAGCGAAACCCTTTCTTTTGATGACCGTGTGATCATTGTCGTGGATGATGTGGCCAACAGCGGCAAAACACTTTTATATGCTATGAAACCTTTTTTGAATTTCCACCCCCGGAAGATCGAATCCCTTGTTCTGGTAGGACGTACTCATAAGGCTTTTCCGGTGCAGCCGGATTATACCGGGCTGTTCCTTTCCACCACCCTGCAGGAGCATATTTATGTCGAGACAGAGGGGGATGAGGTAAAAGGAGCCTGGCTGGAGTAAGACGGCCTAAGTGTAAATACCTAAAGATCAAATCAATAATAATAAGAAACATTCTTTGCCGTTTGATGGAGTGCTCAGATTGGTTTCTGATAAATTGTTGATACATAAAGTGAAAGCATGGTTAAGGCTCCGTTACCCTTTGATGAAAACATTCGTCTCCGGCAGTTATATACTTATGAAATTCTGGATACTCCGGAAGAAGAAGATTTTGACGAAATCGTCCGTCTGGCTGCTCAAATCTGTAATACTCCCTATTCCTTAATTGCCCTGGCGGATGCCGACAGGATCTGGTTCAAAGCAAAGACCGGAACGAAAATGACAGCCTCATTAAGAGATATCTCCTTTTGCGGCCACGCCATTCTGAAAAATGAGCTATTAATTGTTCCGGATACGCTGCTGGACAAAAGATTTCATGACAATCCCCAGGTAACCGGAGATCCTGAAATACGGTTCTATGCCGGTGTTCCGCTGGTATCTCCGCATGGCGCCCGTTTGGGGACCTTATGTGTATTTGACAGCGTTCCACGCCTGCTGGGGGAAGATCAACAAAATGCCCTGACTGTATTGGGAAAACAAGTCGTCAGGCTAATGGATCTGCATAAGGCTAAAATTGAAGTAAACCGGCTTACCCGCCAGGAAAAACTACTTTTCGAAGAAAGAGGAAGGATTGCTGAAGTGAAAGATAAAATAGTGACTATACTTTCCGGTGATCTGCGAAATTCCCTTGGCTCCTTAACCAGTCTGTTACAATTGATTCCGGATAAGACCGGAGGTCTTGCTCAATCCGGTTTATTGCTGGAGAGGGCAGGAGGACAGTTGAAGGTCACTCTATCCCTGGTAGATAATCTGGCAGGTTGGGCGCAGCTGCAGTTAGATACCGGAGAACCGGAATTCAGGGATTTCAGGCTGTTCGAGGTAGTCAGGCAGCTGACTGGCAGCCTTGAGAAACAAGCCGGTGAAAAAGGACTGACCCTTAGAAACCAGGTACATCCTGACATGAAAATAGCTGGTGACGAAGCCAGGGTCAGATTCATTCTCCGCAACCTGCTGACCAATGCCATAAAATTCACACCGGGCGGCCAGATTGCCGTTGACGCCGTACTTACGCAAAAAACCATACTGATCTGTGTCGAGGATAGCGGCATAGGAATGCCACCTGCCTTATTGGAGCAACTTTTTCTCGAAGGCAGGAAAACACCCCGCAAAGGCACCCAAAATGAAGCAGGATCAGGTCTTGGTCTTCTAATGGCAAAGGAATTGACAGAGCAGATGATGGGCAGGATCTCCGTAGAAAGCGAAGAAGGAAGGGGTACGGTGATTGCTGTTTGTTTGCCTCGTTTTCCAGAGGGATCCTCCCCCTGTAACCTATTCACACTCGTGGAAAAGTTGTCTGTTAAAAAAGACTGACCAGATCAGGTTTTCAGCCTCAAAAAGGGTAGATTTGCAATCCTTCCCAAAAGGACGGGAATAGTTTGCATAATAGGCCATTTTGGCCTAAAACCTTGCCAAAATCGAGTATGGAAGAAAATAGTAAGCCACTGGAAACCCAAGACAGCAACCGCATCATCCCGGTAAATATTGAGGAGCAAATGAAAACAGCCTATATCGACTATTCTATGTCGGTAATAGTAGGCCGCGCATTACCGGATGTCAGGGACGGATTGAAGCCCGTTCACCGCCGCGTGCTGTTTGGAATGAATGAATTAGGGAATCATAGCAACAAACCTTATAAAAAATCAGCCCGTATCGTGGGTGAGGTAATGGGTAAATTTCATCCGCATGGTGATAAATCCATTTATGATACTATGGTCCGCATGGCCCAGGAATGGAATATGCGGTATGTGATGATCGATGGACAGGGAAACTTTGGCAGCCAGGATGGAGACGATCCGGCCGCCATGCGTTATACCGAAGCGCGGTTGCACAAAATGGGAGAGGCGATGTTGGAAGATATTGAAAAGGATACGGTGGATTTTCAGGCGAATTTCGATGACTCCCTGAAGGAACCAACTGTTCTGCCTACGCGAATTCCTCAGTTACTGCTCAATGGATCCAGCGGTATCGCCGTTGGTATGGCGACCAATATGATGCCCCACAATTTGTCCGAGGTCATCGATGGCTGTATCGCTTATATCGAAAACAAGGATATTACCATTGACGAATTAATGGTACATGTTAAAGCCCCCGATTTTCCTACCGGAGGAATTATTTATGGAATGGAAGGGGTTAAGGCCGGCATGCATTTCGGAAGAGGCAGGGTTGTTTTGCGCGGTAAACTGCATGTCGATACCAAGGCCAGCGGAAGGGAACAGATCATCATTACCGAAGTGCCCTACCAGATGAACCGGGATGCTTTGTGCGACAGGATCGGCCAGCTCGTCAATGAAAAGGTGCTGGAAGGGATCGCTCATATCAACAACGAATCCAACAACAAGGAAGGTACCCGTATCGTCATCGACCTGAAAAGGGACGCTGTGGCGAATGTGGTGATCAATCAACTTTATAAACATACAGAATTACAAACTTCCTATGGGATCAACAACGTAGCCCTGGTAAAAGGCCGGCCGCGTACCCTGAATATAAGGGATATGATCAGTGAGTTCGTCGAATTCCGCCATGAAGTTGTGGTCAGACGCACCCAGTTCGAATTAAAGGAAGCGGAAAAGAAAGCCCATATTCTGAAAGGGTTTCTGATTGCGCTCGATCACCTGGATGAAGTGATCGCCCTGATCAGGAGTTCCTCGACTCCGGATCTGGCCAGGGAAGGACTGGTAAATGCAGGCTGGGGACTGGACGAAATCCAGGCAAAAGCAATCCTGGAATTGCGTTTGCAAAGGCTTACCGGAATGGAAAGGGATAAGATCCGTGCCGAATACGATGAATTGATGAAACTAATCACCTTTCTGAAGGAACTGCTTGGTGACGAAGTCAAACGATTCGAGGTGATTAAAAAAGAATTACTGGAAGTAAAAGAAAAATGGGGTGATGAAAGGAAGACGGAGATCACCTATCTGGACGATGAAGTAAATATCAAGGATCTGATAAGGGAAGAAGATGTAGTGATCACGATTTCCCATCTTGGATATATCAAACGTACCTCGGCCACTGAATACCGTCAGCAACGCCGGGGTGGAAGAGGGGCCATTGGTGGAAAAACAAGGGAAGAGGATTATATTGAGCATCTTTTCGTTGCTTCTACCCACCACACTATGTTATTCTTTACGGAAAAAGGAAGGTGTTACTGGCTGAATGTATATGAGATCCCGGAAGGTGACAAAACCAGTAAAGGGCGTGCTATTCAGAATCTGATCCAGATTCCGCCGGACGATAAGATCAGGGCAATTGTAGATGTAAAGGATCTGAAAGATGAAGCATTTGTCAATAACCATTGTATCGTACTTTGTACCAAACAGGGCATCATAAAAAAGACTTCCCTGGCCGATTTCAGCCGTCCACGCCAGACGGGCGTAAATGCGATCACCGTGCTGGAAGGAGACCTTTTGCTGGAAGCCCGCATGACAGATGGGAACAGTGAGATTCTCCTGGCCGTAAGAAGCGGAAGGGCTATCCGGTTTGAAGAACAGAAAGTGCGCCCTACAGGAAGGGGAGCAATCGGCGTAGGCGGGATTGAAGTGGATGATAAGACCGATGCCGTTATTGGCATGATCTGTGTCAATAGGGATGATAAGACCAGGACAGTTCTGGTTGTAAGCGAAAAGGGTTATGGCAAACGGACTTCCCTGGAGGAATACAGGATTACGAACAGAGGAGGAAAAGGAGTGAAGACGATCAGTGTAACGGAAAAAACAGGCGGATTGGTCGGTATCCTTGATGTTACGGAGTTTGAAGATCTGATGATCACCTGCAAGAGCGGTGTAACGATCCGGATGCCGGTAAACGGGATCAGCGAACAGGGGCGGGCAACCCAAGGCGTTAAATTAATCCGTTTGGATGAATCGGATGAAATTGCCGCAATCACCAAATTGGATAAATTAGAGGAAGATAATGGATTGCCGGTTACAGAAATAACAGAAGGAGAAATTTCGGCAGTTACTCCGCCTGAATTGGGGGAAACACCGGAAAATGATTCACCTGCCACTAATTTGGGCTCTGAATCAGAAAAACCTGAAAATCAGTAATTAAGGGCTATTATTTAAAATAAATATTCAAAAATGGAACCAAAAATCCATAAACTCCTTAAAACGAAACGTATGATTAAGAGCAAAGGTCTCTTTCTGACAGGATTGTTTGCTTTGGCCACTTTGGGTCTCTTTGCACAGAACCTTGATAAAGCCAAAGAATATTTAAAGGCAAATAAACTTCCTGAAGCCAAAGCGGAGATCGATAAGGTTTTGGGAATCGATAAAAATCTGAAGAACGGGGAAGCCTGGTATATTAAAACAAAGATTTATAATGCCATTGCTGCCAATGATCAGTTGAAAATCCAATATCCCGATGCCCGGGACCAGGCTTTTACAGCACTGAAAAAATATACGGAAGTAGACGATAAGAAATTATTACTTCTTCAACTGGACGCATACAAACCTGTTAATGAAATCTATCAGGGATATTTCCAGGTAGGGGCCAATGATTATAATGCGGCCAAATACAGTGAGGCCCTTCAGAGTTTCAGCGGTGCTCTTCAGACAAGCGCCTTTATGAATGAAAAAGGATGGACCAATCTCAAGATCGATACGACATCTACACTGTACGCAGGAATTTCTGCTGAAAAAGCCGGCAAAAGGGACACTGCGGTTATTTATTACAGCAGGTTAGCCGATGCAAAGATCTCTAATATCAATGGCTCTAATATGATTGAGATCTACAAATGGCTGGTAGATTATTACAATCAGAAAAAAGATGTTGCGAATACGGCTAAATATCTGGCGATCGCCAAACAGGAATTCCCAGATGATCTTTTCTGGCCAAGTCTCGAATTGGAAAACCTGAGGGAAAAAGGGCCTAAGGATTCCCTGTTTGCCAAATACGAAGAAATCACCGCTCACTTTCCTAAAAATCACCTGTTCTTCTTTAATTATGGACTGGAATTATATCAATACTCTTCAGATACCAGCTCAGGAAAACGTCCTGCCAATTCTGACGTATTGATCCAAAAAGCCCAGACGAACCTGGCCAAAAGCCTGGAACTTCAGCCGGACTATCCACAGGCTGCCCTGGTACTTGGACAGATCTATTATAATGCCGGCGTAGACCTTCAGGGACAGACCAAGAAAATACCTGGAAAAGCTCCGGAAGATATAAAGAAAAGAGCCGATCTGCGTATCGCGGCCGGTAAAAAATTCGATGAGGCCATTCCTTATTTTGAAAAAGTGGAACAGATCCTGGGAACAAAAGGAAAGTTGAAAATGGATGAAAAGAATACGTTGAAAGATGCCTATGACCTTTTGATCACGATTTATGAGCAGAAGAACCTGAAAGAAAAAGTAGAAGCCTACACGACAAAATTTAATGAAGTAGATAAAGCACACTAAGTTTAAAATTACTGAGGCAAAGAGCCATCTCCGCAGTTTTTGCTGCAGGGATGGCTCTTTTGTTTGCGTGGTTTTGCTATGAAGACTGTTCTGGTTCTCCGGTCTTTGATCCTATTTTAATTTTTCATATATTTATCGATCCGAGCCCTTTACGTAAAGAGAAATTCTTTTTATTTCCGTAAAAAAAGAAACCATGCCCACGACCAGGAAACTGAATTGTATACTACTCGTAGACGATAATGATGCGACAAATCTTTTGAATAAACTGGTTATCGACGAAATGGAGATTACTGAAAAGGTTGCTTTTATGAAAGACGGACCCTCGGCGCTCCAATACCTGGGTTCTCATGCAAGCGGGCAGGAACATGGTGTAGAACCTATACCGGAGTTGATCTTTGTGGATATCGGCATGCCTTCTATGGATGGATGGGAATTTCTTCGGGAGTACAACAAATTCTCTGTTAAGGGTCTTCCTGAAAATACGGCAAAAAAAACGGTAGTAGTAATGCTGACAGGATCCATAAATCCGGAGGACGCAAAAAAAGCAAAAACTTTTCCCTCTGTTACCGAATTTCGTTTGAAACCCCTGAGCATGGATATGCTCGAAGAGATCATGGGGTTGCATTTTGGGGATTAATAACCGCTATTCGTTAATGAAATTTACTCATAAGGGCCAGTTCTGCTTTCTTCTGCCAACCCTAACCTCCCCACCACTGATTTTCACTTTCTCCAATAAGCATTATTTCATTTTTCATCCGAGCCTATACTTTACTGTGGAATAAATCCCGGAAGTAACCGAGCGAAGCAAAGGTTACGAACGAGTAGAAGCGAGAACCGAAGCTTCTAAGAAGTTCTAAAAGGTGGCGGTTGAGGGTAGGGCTGGCAGCAGCGCTTGTGTATGCAAGGGTTCATATTTGTAAATTACGCTCATGCAATGGAAGTATTCTGGCGGGTATATAGTAAAATTTGACAGAGCTTCGTCGAAGCGTCGTCCCTTGCTTCTCCTCGCCCGCAACATTCGCTTCGCTCAGTTGTGTTCGAGCGGTTCTGATGTTGATATTGGCCTTGCTGATATTTTTTCAGATGCTGGGTTATAGCTTTGGCTAATGAGAAAAATCAGTCAAATTTTACCATATACCCGCCAAAAGCACCTAGAGCAAATTCATCCCATTCTTCTCCAGATGCCTGTAAATCTCCGACCGCACTTCTCCGGAAGTAAGGGAGGTCTTGCCAATGTCCTTACACCAGAAATAGATCTTTATTTCAATTGTTTTGGAGGAAATATTATTCATAAATATTTCAGGCTCCCTGCGTTCCAATACATTCGGATTGTCCATTATGATTTTTTTCAGGTCTTCCATCTGAATGGTATCCGGATTGGCTGGTTTTTCGATGGTAAAAGACAGACCGACCCTTACATGGCGGTTGCTCAACGTCCAGTTAACAATATTATGGGATAGGACATCCCCGTTCGGGATGATCACTTCTGCACCTTCTTCGGTCAATAAGGTGCTGGATCGAATACTGATCTCCTTTACACGCCCCTTTTTATCCCCGATCTCCACGGTATCTCCGATCCTGAGCGGCCGGTCGAATATCAGGATAATGCCGGATACAAAGTTATTTACAATGCTTTGAAGCCCGAGGCCTATACCGACTCCTAATGCTCCGAGGATAACCGTTATCTTATCTATCGGAAGCCCCGAAGCGGCTACGGCGAGCAAAAAACCAGCGACCAGTAAGATAAGCCGGGTTATAAGCAGTCTGGATCGTTGTCCCTTATCGTCAATAGCGGCATCGTCGCCCGTATCTCCAAAGAAATAAGCGATATATTTCTGTAAAAAATTTGCAATCCAGATAATACCCAGGAAAAGGGCCACTCCGCCAAGGGTAAAGGAAAAACTGCCCAGGTCACGTGGAGCTGAAAATAGCTCCAGAATCATATCGTTGATACTATCGAATAAATTAAGATTGGTCGTAAATACGATCAGCCATAAAAGAATAGCCAACGCATTGACGAACCGGGAAATGGATCGGGAGATACCGGCAAAATCAAATTGTTCCGGGTATTTTTTGCGGACCCTGCTGGTTTGGATTTGCAGCAGGAAGGCCTCCACGATCAAGCGTACAAAAACCGTCAGGCTAACTGTTTGTGCAAAGGCATAAACGGCACTAGTCCCGAATATTTGAGACAAGGTGACCCTTCCGGTTAAATTGCAAAGCACGGCAAGGGCATTAAGGAATACATATAATCCGGCGGAGAAAAGGACGATTCTTGGCCATTCGGTGGTCCTTTCTGCCGCCTTATCTGTGCTTTTATCTTGCATCCGCTGTCTGTTTCTCCATTTGAAAAGGAAAAACAAACCAAAGGCAGCCGAAAGGCCATTCTGCAGTACATTTCCCCAACGCTGCCAGCTCATGGGCAGTCCAAGTATACGGGTGACAGGTACCAGCAGAAACAAAAGAATAAAGAGGCACCATCCATAGAACTGGTTACGGGCCAGCCTCTTCCAAAAAAGGATCGTTAAGAGGACGATCAGTAGGAATTGGGTGGATTCAATATAAATGGCAGGCGCATGCAGATCAAATAAAGGCGCCAGACTCAGCAAAAAGATCAGGGATACGACTACTGGTCTGGGATGGATATACCTGAAATGAAAATCGTCGATGGCATGCAAATTATCCAACCGTTTCAGTCTCCTGAAATTGGACCAGACCCAATAAAAAAAGACGACTCCCGTTAGCAAAAGCCAGGATCGTTTACCACGGGTATTGGAAAAGTAATATTGGACCAGTTTCTGCTCGCTGTCAAATGACTTTTTAAAATTGTCTCTGGAATAATTAGCAGTGGCGGATGAACGGGGCTCCCATAAATAGCGGCGCTCTTTTCCAAAGGCCCTGTTGCCTACTGTCTCTAGTTCAGTATCAACCTGGTATAACAATTCCCGGATCGTAATAGCATTCGCAGAGGCACGGGCCTGAAGGTTATTGATCTCCCGTGCATTGGTCCGAACCAGGCTATCTACCAGTTTCCATTTTGTTTTTAATTGAAGCATCTGGGGCTGGAAACTAGTTCTTAAGGATGAATCCTTGAAGATCTTAAACAGTAGCGTATCTTTTTTGAGTCCGGCAATACCCCTTTTTACCTCATCCATCGTGCTGTCATAACTATCCAGGAAATCCGTATAATCTCCTGTTTTATCCTCCAGTTCATCCAGGAGGGTGTTAAACATTTGCAGGTTGCGGATATTAAAAGTCCTGTCATTCTGGGACATTCTTTCTTTTAAAATGGCCAGTGCCGAGTCTTCCTGGTCAAGCTGTTCATGGATATCCTTTAACTGTATAAAGGATGCCGTGGTGGCAGGCACCTGGTTAAGCAGCTGAAAAACCTTTTCCAGATTTTCCAGGTAATCGCTACGTGTCAGGGTATTGCTTTCCGAGAACAAGGAAGAGTCAAATTTTCTTCTGTCGGACCTGATCGTATCTTGTGCAGTTACGAATCCGGCTCCGAAAAGACATAGGCTCAGAAACAGGAAGGTTCTCATGGTGGAAATCGATTTGAAGCGCAAATTAAAGGGAATAGGCGGTATTTTCCTTACCTTTATCGGTCTTTTCTGCAAAATAGTTGACCTGTATTGGATATGGAATTCTTTGGGAAAAAGATCATATCTTCATTTTCACTTTATTGTTCTTCTCTTCCATGGTCAATTCACTAACTTCTTAAAAATGAAGCACGATGAAATCCATTCATTTTATGATGGGAGTATTCCTTTTTTTTGCCGCTTGTGAAAATAAAAACAATAAACCAACCGACAAGGATGTAGCTGCAACAGGTGATTCAGTATCGGTCCGTGATACGGTAAGAAATGTTTCAACGATTGAGTTTCAGCAGGGCATTACGCCGGAGGCCGTATTGGAAAAATTCAAGGTGGGCAACAGAAGGTTCCTGGATAATAAAATGCTTCATCGTGATTATTTATCACAGGTTGATCTTTCTGCTAAGGGGCAGCACCCTTATGCCATAATAGTCAGTTGTGTGGATTCCCGTAAACCTGCGGAGATCATTTTCGATAAGGGCATAGGGGATATGTTTAATGCCAGGATTGCAGGGAATTTCGTGAATACGGATATCCTGGGCAGTCTTGAATTTGCCTGTAAGGTTTCCGGGGCGAAACTGATACTGGTTATGGGGCATAGTGATTGCGGGGCTATTAAAAGCGCCTGTGACCACGTTAAACTGGGTAATATTACATCCATGCTTGCCAATATAACACCTGCTGTCAATGCAGTCAAAGGGTTTGACCCGGACAGGACCGCTGCCAATAAAGATTTCGTTGCAGCAGTGGCGAAACAGAATGTCATAATGGCCATGGCAAAGATCCTGAAGGAAAGCCCGATACTCAAAGAAATGGTTGATAAAAAAGAGGTGATCATTGCCGGATGCATGTATAATCTCAAAAATGGAACTATAGATTTTTATTAGGTAAACCAGGATCATTCTTTTCCTTCCCAATCTTTTGGGTGGAAATTCAGCTTTTCCATTTCCGCCATCATGCTGGTATGCAGGGATTGATCTTTACTCATTCGCTGAAGAGATAACTCCGGAAAGACTTTGGCTCCATCTACCGGAGAGGTGATCTCCTGCTCATAGTCACAATTGCCGATCTTTAAGATCGGACAAAAGGCACAGCTGCCCACGGTCCGGTGGAGGTGGCCGGAGGCGGCGTTAAAACTTAAATTACCGGCCCGGGCCTCTTCCACCAGCTGTGCAATTACCTTTTGTTTGGCTTTCTGGAATTCTTTCGGATTACCTGTTGCATGCGGGGAAAAAATAACTCTTGCAGAAGCCGTCAGGCCTCCGGGCAAGGTTCCCAAACCCAGGACTACTTTCTTGTCTATTAATTTTTCCAGGGTATCATTTACTTGTGGATCCCCTTGTGTAAAGGATCCTTTAAAGGTACTGATGAAGGCGCCGGCCGTTGTCTGACTGAAGATCAGGATCACCTTGGGCAGACTTTGCAAAAGTTGCCGTAAAAAATATTTTCTTTTAAAAAAACATTCCTGGACAATACCTTTTACCTCTTTGGTGCTCATCGGTGGTAAACTTGGGTTTGCGGTATCTTTAGCTGTCGTCCATTTGGCTGAGGCACAAGCTACCATATTCCCATAACTCAGATCTTCCCCAACCGAGAGGTGGTGACCCTTCCAATGCATGACTTTTGCAACAGAAAAAAGAAGGTCCTGGTAGGCAAGATACATCGCCTGGTGTTGTGGCGCTGTGGCAAGAACCTGTTCTCCGGATGGATCGGCGGGAACCTTGAGGAGCAAGGTGGTGAAAGGATTGTCCGTGGGTGCTCCTCCGTATTGTTCATAGTCTTTTCCCGGGATCTCCAATTTATCCGTGGAGCGGTATCTGAAATAATGGGCATATTGCTGGTAATTATCGAATAAGGGGGCAATGGAATTCATCTTGCCCGGCCAGAAGCCTGGAAGATTGGGGTTGATCCCCAGAGCCAGAATCGGAGCCTTCCGGCAGCCCGACAGAACTTCCGGGACCATGAATGCCCGGCCAATATATTCGGGTTCTTTTTTGACGGCCGGCCCGAAAGGGCTGAAATCCCAAGGATAATCATAACTATGATAAGTACCCCATTTCCGGAAATAACCACAGGGGTGCGGGCTTTCCAGGGGTTCTTGCGAGACGCGCATCGCATTGCAGGGCATTACCTCATAGATAAGCTCCACTTCAACCGGCATTTGTGTATTCATGGGCGTGCTATTAATCCGTCATTTATTATCCTGTCATTTTATTAACTTGTCAGCCTGTTTAGCCTACTTCAGGGAAGCAACCACCGCCCAGCAGGCGATAGCGCTGTTCACCGTAGTCCAGTATCCATATTTTTCATAAGTCCTTGCGGCAACCTGTACCTGGTCCTTGTAGGCGAGTGTTCCGTCGATCTGGGGATCGCTGGCATTTCTGATGGCCAACCAGTCTGGAGAATTGACCATTTCACTACAGGCCAGTCCCAGCACGGCATCGCCCATTTCTACGGCCAGTCCAAGTGATTGAAGCTTGTATAAATCGGTAGAATCGTCAAAGGCAAAAAAATCTGTAGTCACCACATCTATTTTCTTGAATTTGGCAGAGGTCTTCGTTATGATCTGTGAGGTCCGGCTGCTTTGGGGCAATCTGGATGTCGTTATTTCCATCAGCTTGTCATTAGCCACGGAAACTTTTGTAAGTGGGAGGTTTTTCTTGCTGACGAATTCACTATTTCGAAAAGAGGCGTTCTTAAAGGTTTTGGTACAATCAAATCTTACCTTTTTTGTGAGCGCGACGTCTCCCAACTGAACATTGGCACCTACACCTCCGGCAGTTCCCGTAGTAATAACCAGGGTCGGCTGCACTTCTGCTATAAGCTGTATCCAAAGGTCTTTTATAGGAAGTTTTGCCCCATCCCGGGCAAAATGTAATTCTGATTTAAAACAAATGACATTCTTCTTACCGATTTTTGTCCTGAACCAACTCCCTAATCTTTTTGAATTCAGCGAAGGAGCACCGCCTTTAATGATCGGCCGGAAATGGGAGACCCAGTTATGCGTATAGTTATACCAGCTATCCTTGCTTCGGAAATTTGGCGTCAGGATGTCGGAAAGGGCCATTGCTTCTGCAACTGTCCAGGTTACGATAAGCACATCCGCTCTGGGAAGTGGAGCTTCAGGGTCGGGGGTGGCGGAAAGTTTTTTTGGTGAAGGAGCCAGTCCTTTTGGCCAGGGGATAGGAGGAAGGGTTTTGGGAGAAAGAAATTCTGGCTGAAGGGTAGATGTCTTTAGTGAGGTTGCTGCAACTTCAGGATCAAACGTAAGGATATGATCGATGAGTTGATCGGAACTACCTGTTAATACTTTTCCCATAATTTTGATTTAATTCGGTTTATAATTGATTGGACCGACCAGCAGTACCCCATGGAAAACGGAGCCATCGCTAATCGTTATTCCCTATATAATTTCATTGGGAAAGGATAGAATTATTTTTCTTCAGAGAAGCATTTGTGAGAGTATTATCGGGAAGACAAGTATTTCAGGTGGGATCAAGGTCGGATTTTTTTTGAAACAAATGAAAAACCCGGACCATTTTTTACACAAATACCGTGTTTATACGTACCCGGTAAGTAGTATACGGACTGACTTCACAACATCAAATCCAGGGTATCTTCCATCTTCCTGTACCGGAAGGCATCGACGATATACAGGAAGCCCATGATCAACCCAAACACACCGATTACCGTAGTAACGCCGCTGGCTTTCGGGAAGGGGTGAATAATAAGGAGAGATCCGAAAAAGACACATAGGATGCCTACCCAGAAAATAAAGCCCCATCCCCGTACGAATCGTTTCAGGGAAAGGGCGGCTATGATTTTAAAGATCCCTACCAGGAAAATCCAGGCTCCGGTAATAAAGGGAAGGGCAATAAAAGTAAGTAAGGGGTTGAACAGGAAAAGCATCGCAAAAAAAAGGTGCAGGATACTTTCGGTCTGCATCCAGATCCTTTCCCTGGGATATCGTTTATTGGTGGCTGCTGCGAATATCAGCATTATACCATTAATCAGCAGGCAAATGCCGGTGAACTTTACCAGTTTCAGGTAGCTGCTGAATGGATCAATAAAAGAGAATATCCCAATTCCAAAGAATATAACCCCTGAAATGATCAACAGTAACCAGGTAATCTTTAATTTGGCATTAAGGGGCATCGGGCAATTTAGGAAACATTTCCGGTAATACTGTTTTACTTTGGTGCAAATTTCGGAGCCAGTTTAAAAAGGAAATTTGGAAAAAAACGGTTTACCAGCAGGGCCACTTTTTCCAAACCGAATTTGCCAATATAGGCCTCGGACCGGCCTGCCGAGATAACACGCAATATTTGACCGGCAGCTTTATCTGCCGCCAGGCCATTTTTTATATTTTCTCCCAGGTGTCCCAGTTTGGACCCATCACCCGTTATAGCATTTAAGGAGATATTGGTCCGGATATAGCCGGGGGTCAGAACAGAAACTTTTATATGGCTGCCAGCTACTTCAGCCCTGAGACAATCAAAGAAACCATGCAAAGCATGTTTGGCCGCAGCATAAGCAGAACGCATGGGTGTTCCGATCTTGCCCATTACACTGCTCATAACCACAAAATGACCGGTTTTCCGGGCTAAAAAATGAGGAAGCAAATGATTGGTAAGTTCCACATAACTAAAGTAATCCAATTCCATTATCTGCCGGTGTATTCCCAGATCCGTATCGATGGCATACGATCGCTGGCTTATACCCCCATTGTGGACCATAATATCGATATGGCCAAATAAAGAGACCGCTAAAACCGTTTTGGCTTCCAACGAAGGGATATCCTGCAGATCCAAGGCCAGAATTTTCACCTGATCAACATGAGCACAGGCTTTTTTGACTCTTTCCAGCTCTTCGGTCCGCCTGCTCGATAAGATAAGGTTTGCTCCGGCACCCGACAAGGCATATGCTAAGGCCTCACCGATACCCGAAGAAGCTCCGGTGATCCATATAATTTTATTCTCGTAAAAATTCATTCGATTTTCCTTTTATCCTGGTTGCCATAATCAGGATAATGAAAATACGATTTTACATTAATTTGTTACCTGAATATTTATTTCTTCTCCGGGTTTTACTTCATATTCCAGAGAGGAGATGATTATTCCCTGCTGGTCTTTTTCATGTATTAATGTAAGGTTGGCATTCCTGTTGACTAAAACTTTTTTAAAGGTCCCTGAGAACCGGGCCTTCCAATGTAATGGATGTTTGCCGGTATTGACCATGGCCGACCAGTTGGGATTAAAATGGGTGAGCGTCAGGGTCGTATTTAATACGGGCAGGTCAATCAGCTGAGACCTGACTGAATCGCCGGATCGGTAAATTGTGCTCACCGTCCGGGTTTGGGCATTTGCTTCAACGCCCATCAGGCCCTGGACCATAGCTTCAATTACCCCATAGGATACTTCGGGGTATTCCCTTCTTTGGGTGGACGGGTTAGCCAGGTGGAGCATTAATTCATAACCCTTATCCCAATAACCATTTTTATAATATTGTAAAGGCAGGTAAGAGAGATTCTCAACATTAAGATCCATGGACTGAAGGTGTTCAATGGTTTTTCTTTTGCGCAGGGTATCTTTCAAAACATCAAACCAGAGCAGGAATGTCTCTCCTTCCTCTTTGCCAAATTGTTTTTTATTGGTGTAATGCGTATTGTAGCGAGCGGCTTCACCGTCCCACCAATCGGCTTCGATCCGTTTCAGGTAGGGCATTGCTTGTTGCCGGTAACTGGCGGATAATTGGAGATCGCCATTGGCCTTCAGGATGTCGGCAAAGGAGTTCAGTCCCCGATACAAGGCTGCGGCCAGATCCACGCCCATTTTTAAATCCGGCACGCCTTCCGAATAGGAGGGAAGACCTCTGCAGCGGTTAAAGGGATCTTCGATATTAAACGGGACCGGGGCATTCGGGTAAGCCGGCCGTGTAAGTAATGAATCTGGCTGAAGGATCCATTTGCGGATGTATTCCCCGGTACTCCGGGTATAGAAATTCAGGAATACCCGGTCTTTCAGGTACATCGTATCACCTGTCCATAAATAGGTCCGCCAACAGGCATCCAGCAGATCGAAATTAGCATCCAGGTTATACCAGAATTCCCTGTCACTCCGGTAATCCGATGGGGAAGGGCGATCGAATTTATCAATTTCCCAAAAAGAACACCAGTCTTTGGATGCGGAAATATTGGTCGTGAATTTTGAAAACATGTTTCTGTTTTCCCTGTGCATACCCAGGATTTCGGCCCCGATACACTGGTGGGATACGTCCCGCATACAGAAGGCGTAACGTGGAGGCAAGGCAGATTCGTACCAGGGGCCAACAGGATCTCCGGGGTGACCTCTGTAATGAAGGGCCATAGTCTTAGCCCAGGCAAATGCGTTTTGAAGGGAGCTGTCCGTAGATCTGAATTGCACACCTGAATGCTGACCAACGTCTTTATGCTGATCAAAACCTTTTTGCTGACCAACACTTTTATGCTGACCAAAGGCCAGGAAAGCCAAACAGAATTGAATGATAAAAAGAAAGAAGTGCATTTTCATTAATCTGTATTTTTTAGAGAAACAGTCAGTGGTTTTTTTCCATCCCAGGAATAGGTCTTTACCGTTCGGTCTTCTTTTGAAATATGGATCTGTTCAAATTTGCCCGCTCGTTTAACGGTTATGGTAAAGTCCTGGCCAAATGCCCGGATATGTTCCAGTGCCATGCTGTTCCAATTTCCGGGAAGCCTTGGGTTGATGGTAAAGGTTTTGAACCCTGTCGGTTCAATGCCAAACAATCCTTCCGTTATTACCCGGCAGTATAAGCCGCTTTCTGCGGACAAATGCCGTTGATCCCCTTCCGGCCAGGCTTCCACCGCATAAGGTACATGCTCACCCAACAATCGCATGGCAGAATAATAATTGAAATAGGATAAGCTTGTGTCTGTTGCTCCGGCATAAAATAATCCCCGGAAGGCATAGAGTGTGGAACGGTCCCAGAATATATCAGAACCTGATTCGGTCAGGATTCCGTTCCTTGTCCACAGATAAGCAGAAAGTAGGGCTTCGATGGTCTGACCCTTTCTCTCAAAGATGCCCATCACCAAAGGAAGGCAAATCCATGAACGCAAACTGGTATTTCCCTCGTAGTACCGGTATGTGTCGAACCCCTGCACACGGGCACCAAAATACCGGTTAATATTTTTTTTCAACTCCGCAGCCTCAGACTTATACTTTTCGGATTCGTTCGTTTTTCCAAGCGCGCCTGCTAACTGACCTGCACTGATAAAAGCGCCATAAGCAAGTGTATTGGTGGACAAATTGATTTTTCCGGCAGGAAAACGCCCTTCAAGTTCATCAGAGGTTGAAGGAATAACTCCTCCGGCCGTTTTTATTCTATCAAGGTATTCCAAACACCAGCTGATCAAAGGCCAAAGACGCCTGGCCTCCGTAGAGTCCGCATAGGCCAATGCAAAGCGGGAAGCACCGTAGGCGATCATCGCCTGGTCGCCGCGATCGCCTGCTCCATTCCAGATACCGGCACCTTCTGCCACAATTGAACTGGGGATCGGGTCGTACTGCGGGTTCATATACCTGGAAAAAAGACGGTAGCAATTTTTCGCGGATTCATTACCTGCCGGGTTTCCCAGAAAAGGGAAAAATGGATTGATATATTCTGCCTGATCATTAGCCCAGATTGCCGCGTAATAACTTCCGCCACCCGGACTATGCATCAGTCCCTCTTTCGTATCGAAAATACTTTCCGCCGCACGGACCTTGGCAAAGGCAAACATCCGGTTCAAGGTATCGTTAGGGGTATGCAGGATCAGGGTGTTCTTTAATCCTTCTACAAAATTCTTTCGTTTTTCCCATTCATAGTCAGCCGAATAATGATAAGGCTCATCGGTTGCTTTTCTACCGGAGATAACCACAGAAAATTCATGTGTTCTCCCTGGTAATAGCTGTACTATGCCCGCGTCCATAGTCCGGTAGCAGAGGATATAAGCGCCATACACACTTTTTGCGGGATCGGTGACCCTGGTTTTATTTAAAACCGGTATGCTGACCATTACCGGTTTGGCAGTGGTATTGGTGAGAACATATTTTTCCAGGCAGGCCGCCTTATCAACAGAAGGATAAATCCATCGTTCTATATGGATGCCTGTATTGCTGACACTTTGCGACAGGAGACCAGCATTGATGGTAAAGCTGACCGGTCTTTCCTTCAATAACCGGCCATCAACTATAACAGAATCGATGATATTCTCCTGATAGGCTTCCTGCAGACTTCCCCGGGTGTCATTGGGAACTGTCCGGAGCATGGGGAAAACAAGTTTCCGCTGCAGTATCAGCTGATTGGTTGAATCGATGCCATAGGTGATCATAGCCGACACTTGTCTGCCGCTCATTTCAATATGGTCTGCATGTGTAAGGATTTCGCCAGGAATAGTCCAGGTAATTCCTCCGTCTGCGGCCATATGCCACCAAAGTTTTTGGGCGGAAGAATAAAAAGGACAGGCGACAAGGACGAGCAAAAAAAACTTTTTCATGAAGCGCTGATTTTTCTCAGGGTAAGCAATAGTACTATTCTGTTCTATTCTATAAAATTAATTATTTTTTATGTAATCCACACTGTTTTTTTTGATTTTCAGGCGAGCCCTGCATTTGAAAAAATAAGGAAAAGCAGGGCCATCAGGATCAGCAGCAGAACGGCATAAATATGCCGGTTCTTCCATGGCTGAATATCCACGTGATTGTTCAGTTTTTGGCGGTAGGGTATGGTCATGGGATATAGTTTTCCGATGCCCAGCATCAGGGCCGAGGTTAGCAGGAAGAGAATAAAAAGAATATGCAAGAAATGAAGTTTGACATCGAAGAATAGCTGGATGGTCCCGTAGCACAGGATAAAGAAGATCAGCCCTGCTTTTGCCGCAATGGCCGGAACTCTTGTCGTTAAAAAGCCAATGATAAGGATCGTAAAGATAGGAACGTTAAAAAAGCCATTGACTGTTTGCACATAGGTATAAAAACCTTTTTTGGCAAAAATGATAAATGGAGCAATGAACATGGCGGTCAGGCAAACAGCTATTTCAAATCGTTTGGCGATCCGGATCAGGTTAGCTTCATTTTGCTGCCGGCCCTTTTTTTCAAGCCATGGCTTATAAATATTCAGCACAAACAGGGTGCTGGAACTATTCAGACCGGCATTAAAAGTACTGAAGGCCGCCCCGAATAAAATGGCTGCCATATAACCCGCCATAAATGGCGGGGAGACCAGGCTTGTCATTTTGGGGAATACCTCGGCAGTATTATGCATATGGGTGAAAAGGTGTACGGCGATAAGCCCTGGGATATTCAGCAGCAGCGGAGAGATCAGTTTCCCGAGGCAGGCAACGGCAATTCCTTTTTGACAGGAAGCCAGATCCCGGGAAGCCAGGACCTGCTGTACAATATATTGTTCCGTTCCCCAATAATACAGGTTAACCAGTAACATACCGGTAAATAATGTCGAAAAAGGAATGGAGTCGTTAACCCCGCCAATACTGTTCAAATGGTTTGTCCTTGCAGACAGGACAATATGCAACCCTTGTCCCGCATCTCCTCCGCCAAGATACTTCAGACCTAAAAAAGGCAGCAGCAACCCGCCGGCAAAGATGCCCAGACCGAGCAAGGTATCAGAAACAGCGATGGCACGCATGCCTCCCAGGATAGAATACAGGCAGCCAATAGCGCCAATAATCCATATTAATATCCAAATGGTTGTCCAGTAACCGGACCGGTAAAGATCCGAAAAATGGAATAGTCCGTTAAATGCGACGGCCCCGCTGTAAAGGACACTGGGAAGCAGGTTGACGATATAACTGATCAGGAAGATAATGGAAACGATTGTTTTGGTACCCCGGTCATACCGGGCCTCGAGATAATCAGGAGTGGTGGATATCCCTGTCCGGAGATAAATGGGCATAAAAAATTCCGATACGATGAGCATGGCAAAAACGGAGGTAACTCCCCAGGCCATGACCGTCATATTATTCGTATAGACCAGCTCATTTTCTCCGATGATCGTAGCTGTATTGATATTGGTAAATAGTAAAGCGCCGCCGACGAACAAAAAACTCAGATTTCTGTTGGCGAGAAATAATCCATTTAACGTGTCGATCTTTTGTTTTCTGACTTTATACCAGGAGACGACTGCTACGATACCCGTAAAAACCAGAAAGCTAAATATCGTCAGGAGATTCATGGTTAGTATTTCCTATAAGGTATTTCTTCGTAACAAAAGGGTAGGGATGGTTTCTTTTACTTTTTCCCTGTTCATGACCGCCTGACCTGCTCTTTTTCCCATCAGAGAAAAATTGGTGGACAAGGTAGTTATACCAATAATCTCTTTGGCGGGTTCGTCATTAAAGGAGAGGATTCCGAGATCTTTTCCGGGGCATAATCCTTTTTCTTTGCCATCTTTCATGATCTGCCATAAGGCAAAGTTGTCCAGCGTAATATAAACTTTTCCCTTTTCGACGGTGCCTGCCTTATACTCCGTCAGGATCCTGCCTTTGATCTTAAAATTTTTCAGGAATTTCTTAAAGGCCGGCACAATTTCCTTCGGGTCCAGAGAATCCGGGGAATGATAAAAGATTATTTCTCCGAACCTGCTGATATCAGGAGCCAACTCCTGTAATGCTTTGTAGGTGGCCTGTTCAAACTCCTGCGTGATATGATTGAATTCCCCTTCCAATGGCTCATACCGGTCAAACATGAGGAATTTACTGCGGGGGATCATGTCCAATAACGCGGAGGTTTTGGGGTGAGGTATCGGTGCTACGACATACATACCATATTTCCCTTTGATCTGCAGCAGGATCGTTTCGAAGATTTCTATATTGCCGTGGTGAAAATAAATGTTCAGATGGACGTCCTTTCCCAATTCCTGCCTGAAATTCCGGTAAAACTGTTCTTCGAAGGTATCCAGGTTGTACATGAGCAAGGCCACCTTCAGGGATTGGTCGGTATTCCCATTAGCCACAAAATACCCAAGCCTGTTCTTGGATTCTATGATGCCCCGGCTGATCAGTTCCCTGAAACCTTTGACAATGGTTTCCCTCGAGAAATGCAATTCCTTGATCATCGTATTGACGGAGGGAAGCATGTCATCACGGGTAATGATCTTTTCGTCGATGGCATTAATAATGCCTTGCACCAACCGGTCATGTTTGGAAAAAGAAGGCACTTCTGCCAGTTCCTGAATTTTTGCCAAAACATCGACCCTTTCGCGTTTGCTCATGTTAGGTAATTTACCGGGAATTTGCCCCTGAATGCTAAAATACGAAACGTCAGACCGGGAGCGAAATTAACCTTTCCCGGTCTGGCGTTTTTATATTGGTCCCTCTAATATTTTGGATTCTGAACGAGGTTCTTATTAAGATCAATTTCAGTTTGGGGTATGGGCCATAAATAATTTTTGGCCGGATTGAAGGTACGCGGAGCGCCGGCTGTAATTGTTGTGCCTGGCGTCAGGGATACGCTTCCGTCGGTCTGACTGACGGTGCCGATCAGACTCCCGGTCACCTGTCCGGTCATCACCTGTTCTCCGATCTGCCAGCGCTGAATATCGAACCAACGCAGACCTTCCAGGGCGAGCTCCACCCTTCTTTCCCTGCGAATCAGCGTACGAAGGCTTGCCTGGTCATTGTATTTCGTCTGATCGACTTTTGGCATGTTCACATCCGGCCTTGTCCTGACAAAATCAATATCGTCGTAGACGCTTGCGTCGATCTGATTGCTTTCAATCTTTGCTTCCGCATCCATTAATTTAATTTCTGCATAGCGGATAAGGATCACATTAAGCCCGCTATTGTTCGGGTCTCCCGGAAAATCGGCAATGACCGGTGTAAGTTTCCTTTCCGCATAGGCTGTTGGGCTGCAGTTATTGTTTCCCCAATGATCTACTGTTTGAGGGCTGGATGAAATCGGATCGTAGTACATTCCATAACCGAGCGAACTGCTGTACCGGCTGCCGGGATAAAAAACGGTAGCTGCCAATCTGGGATCCCTGTTCTGATAGGGCTGCGCCGGATTGTACAGGGAACCGGGATCGTCGATCGTCCTGCCATCCGTGGTCTCATAAGCGTCAACCAGGCTTTGAGTAGGAGCTGCGGAGCAATAGCCGCCGAGGGAATTAATGGTCAGATTACGCGTCCATTGAAAGGGATTGTCATTTGCCTTGAACTGAACGTCGAGGATCACTTCCTTGTTGTTGGCAAAGGGCTGACGGAAGAGATCGATATAACTTGAATACCGGTCATAGGTGAAAGGAGTGGTCATCAGTTTCTGACAATCGGTAATACAATCCGGGTACATTTGGTTGAACAATTCGATCCTGGCTTTTAAAGCAATAGCCGCTCCCTGGGTAATGCGCCCGATGTCACCACCGGAATAACTGACGGGCAGGTCCGGTGCAATGGCTGACAGTTCGCCCAGCAAAAAGGTCACCACATCGCTCTTTGGTGTTTGTTTGACCAGGTTGGCACTGTCGGTAGAAAGATTGTGCAACACCAGGGGAACGGCTCCGTATAACTGGCTGATGGAAAAATATTCAAAAGCCCGTAAGAATCTTGCCTCCGCTATGATCCTTGCTTTCAGGGTAGCCTCCATAGAAGTCTTGCCAACATTATCCAAAAACCAGTTGCAGGTTTGTATGCAGGAGAAGTTCCATTTAGTATATCCCGGGTTGGTCGGAGTGGCAATACCTGCCGATACCGCCAGCCAGTTTTCCCAGGGGAATTGGTCGAATGCGTTATCCGTGGCACAATCGCTCATGGCTGCAAAATAACCGTTGTTACTTTTGCCCCAGGTGGAATAACAGCCATTCAAGGCGGTAAGGGCATCATTGGACGAATGCCATAACACATCATTGGTATAGGAATCCAGGGGACTTCGGTCCAGGAAATTTTTTTTACATGCCGTTGATGCCGCTATTATACAAAGACCTATTATTAAGAATGAATTTTTCATACTGCTTTTTTTTGAGAATTAAAAGATCACATTAATGCCGATCGTGTTGGTGATAACCTGCGGATATGCGCCATAGGCATTGTTGCCGATCGTAGTCTCAGGATCCACCCATTTGTAAAAGCTGGTGGCCGTTAATAAGTTCTGACCACTGTAATACACTTTAATATGCTGGATGCCCAGCTTCAGGAGGCTGCTGTTCGGGAGGTTATAACTGACCGTCAGGTTCTTTAATCTTAGATAGGAAGCATTCCTCACCCAAAAAGAAGACACATTACTCTGGGGATTATTCTGTGAGAAAGTCGACCATAGACGGGGAAAGGAGGCTGATGGGTTTGCCGCAGTCCAGGCGCCAAGCATGGCGGTGGTAGGATTGCCAATATTGGCCTGTTGTAAAGAGCCCAGGGCAAACCCCTGAACATAATTCTTTACGTCAAGCGCCCCTTGAAAAAATGCGCTGATCGCAAATCCTTTCCACTCTGCCCCGAGGGTAAAACCATAGGTCATTCCCGGAAAAGGGCTGCCCAGGAATACTCGGTCATTGCCATCGATAACCCCATCCGGCTTGCCGGCTGGGCCACTTACGTCCTTGTACATAAGGTCTCCGGGAGCAATTACACCACCGCTTTGGGTAGCGTGACCTGTCACCTGCGCCTGAGTCTTGAAGATTCCTTCCGCCTGGTAACCATAGAATGCTTTGATGGGGTGCCCAACTACAAAACCGGAAGACATGGAGCCCGTTCCCGCCAGATCTGTTATCCGGTTCTTATTAAAAGAGGCATTGGCGGCGATGTTGTACGTGAATTCCCCGAGCTTATCTCTGAAGGCGGCTGCAAATTCCCAACCTGAATTACGAACGGCTCCTGCATTCTGGAAAGGCGTGGCAAATCCATACACCACACTTGCCGGTAGTTGCAATAAGATGCCATCTGTATTCTTCACATAATAATCTACTGTGAAATTTAATTTATTGCCTAAAGTCGTCAGATCAAGACCTATATCGGTCAGCGTCGTCTTTTCCCAGGTTATACCGGCATTGGCACCGCTGGTTGGAGCTATACCCGGTGCAACGGTCTGATTGAAGGAATAATTCTGCCCGCTGGTCACAACGGCAACAGAAGGATAGGAACTACCGATATTCTGGTTACCTAACTTACCCCAGGAGCCGCGTAGCTTCATGGCCGAAACTTTGTTGAGCAAGGGCTGGAAAAAATTTTCCTTATATATATTCCAGCCAGCGGAGAAAGAGGGATATGTTCCCCATTTATTACCTTCTCCAAAACGGGAAGATCCGTCATAACGAAGATTTGCTTCCAATAAATATTTGTCCTCAAAGGCATATCTTACCCGGCCGAATGCAGAACGAAGTGCTACATCATTGGCCGTACCAGCCGTCTGCTGGCCCAGTGTCGAGGCAGCATTTAATTCAGACAGGGAATTATTCAAAAACCCCTGCCGGTAAGCATACATACTGGAATAACCGGTCAGTTCCTGCGATCCCCCTGCCAGCACATTAAAGCTGTGACTTTTTATGCGTTTATCATACTCCAGCAAGGCCTGGAGATTGGTATAATTGGTGGTGATATTGGTGTTTGACAAGGAGCTTGGGCTGATTGTTGTCGCAATGACCGTCGGGTCTGTTGGACTGTAGTAAGTATCGGCAGATTTAAATTCCTGGAGCGGATTACCGTTATAGCGGTATGAAAAGGATGGTTTGAGATGAAGCCCTTTTACGAATTCCCAGTCGGCACCCATATTGCCCAGAAAAATGTAGTTCTGTTGATTATTATAACCCGGGGAATTTAACCAGGAGATCGGGTTACCGAAGGAAAGATAATTATAAACCCCATTTTTATATTGGTTAACTACCGTACTGTTCATGGCGGCAGTAGTTCCGATAATGCCTCCTAAATCACCGCCACCCAGACCATCCGGAGCTTCCTGGCTCGAATACAGAAAAGAAATGTTGGCATTGACACTTAATTTCTTCGAAAGTGCTGAGGTGATATTAAACCGGCTGGAATACCGTTCAAAGGAGGATTTTTTTATGATTCCACCCTGCCCGAAATAACCCAGGGAAAAAGCATATTGCGTTTTCGGGTCTCCTCCTGTCACACTAATATAATGGTTCTGCTGAATACCCTTGCCCTTATAAAGCAGTCCCTGCCAATCAGTATTGGGATGGCCGTAAGGATCTGTCTGGTTTTTAAAAAGGGTTATATCGTTATCGGTCCAGTAGGGTGTCTGTCCTTCATTGGCGCGGGCTTGATTGTACAAGGTTGCGGCCTGCCAGGAAGGCAGGTAATCCGGCAGGGCAGTCGCCTTTTGTTTGCCGACATAAGCATCGTAGTCGATCTGCATCCGTCCGTTCCTGCCCCTTTTTGTAGTTACGAGGAGAACTCCGTTGGCTGCACGGGAGCCATAAATAGCTGCCGAAGCGGCATCCTTCAATACGGATATAGAGGCAACATCACTCGGGTTTATATCGCCCAGATTTCCGATAATACCATCTATGACAATCATCGGAGCGCTGTTGTTCAAAGTGCCGATACCGCGGATATTGATAGCCCCCGCATCTGCCCCGGGTTGTCCCCCGGTGGTAGTGATGGTAACACCTGCCATGGTACCTTGAAGCGCATTGGTAAGATTGGTTACAGGACGGTCATCCAGATCTTTTGAGGTTATGGATACAACAGAACCAGTCAGATTTACTTTTTTCTGTGTGCCATAACCTACGACCACAATGTCTTCCAGCTGTTTGGCCTTTATGTCCGGCGCTAATTGTACATTGAAGGTGGATCCTTCGCTTACATTCACTTCCCGGGTTTCAAACCCGATAAAGGCGATCACCAGTATGCTGCTTTTTTCCGGAAGACTGAAGGAATAATTGCCAGCTGAATCGGAGATGGCGCCTTTTCGGGCACCCTTGACGCTAATGCTGGCCCCTGACAGCGGATTGCCTTTTTCATCTCTGATGGTGCCTGAAATTTTTTTGCTGCCCTGAGCCCGGGCAAGTGTGGCTGAGAAAAGAAGGATCCCACATATGGCTGTGACCAGGGATACCCTCAAGGCGGATTTCACATGCATAATCGTTAGTTTTTGGCTTTTATGAATAATAGTGTAGAAACAAATCTGTTCTGTTCTATTCTGTTTCGTTAATGAAGTAAATTTAGAACCATTTTTCTTATTTACAAATTTTTTTTGAAGGGCTATTATTGTACTCTTGTACAAAATTGGTTCTGCGTACTTTATACGCAGGAGTTTTCTAAACGACCCTTTCAACATGATGTCAAGAAAAATCTTAAGACCTGTATTATTGATCGGGCTAGCTGTTTGCCTCGTTTTTATGGCAAAAGCACAAAAGGCAGGAAGCAGGTATATGGGGAAAAGCACCAATAGAATTGTCGTAACGGATTTCGGGGCTGTTCCCGATAGCAGGAAGGATGCGACAGCCGCCATAAGGAATGCATTATTGGCTTGTAAGGGGAAATCCAATGCAGCGTTGGTTTTCCCAAAGGGTCGTTATGATTTTTTCGCGGACAGTGGCACCCGGAAGGAGTACTTTATCAGTAATACTTCTTCTGAATCCGAATGTCCTTCCAGGATAAAAACGATTGGCCTGTTGCTGGAAGGGATGAAGGATCTTCTGATAGAGGGAGAAGGATCTCTGTTCATGTTTCATGGGAAGATGATCACTTTTGCACTGGATCATTGTACCAATATCAGTCTGCACAATCTGGCCATGGATTTTGAACGGCCGACCATGTCGGAATTCACGATCACCAAATCTACGCCGGCATCCGTGGAAGTGCAGATCCATCCTGATTCCTGGTACCGGTTGGATAGTGGCCGGCTAACCTGGTATGGGGAAGGATGGCGTACAAACCAATACCATTGTATCCGGATCGATACGACCACGCATGCTTTGTTTTATGCCAATGAGGAATATGGTAAATTGATGGAAGGGAAAATAACCGTACTGTCCCCGTACAGGCTATTATTTCGCGGCTCGTTTGACTCAGCCCGTTACAAACCAGGGAATGTGTTCACGGTGAGAGATCCGGTGAGGGATGAAGTGGGAGCCTTTATCGTGTCCAGCCGGAATATAACCCTCAGAAATGTTCAGATGCATTATATGCATGGGTTGGGGATTGTAAGCCAGTACTCGGAAAACCTTACCATGGATAGCGTGGCGGTTGAGCCGGGAAAGGGGAGTGGTCGTTGGATCGCCTCTTTTGCGGACGGCATGCATTTCTCGGGGTGCAAAGGACAGATCAGTCTTACCCATTGCCGTTTTAATGGCTTGCATGATGACGCTGTCAATGTCCATGGAACCCATCTGCAAATCGTAAAAAAGGTTGCTGACCATGCATTGATCCTTCGTTTCATGCATCCGCAGACCTATGGTTTTATGGCGTTTTTTCAAAAAGATTCGGTCACTTTTGTTCATCCATCGACCCTGGGAATTTTCGCCGTCGGCCAGGTCAATACAGCCAGGCGTTTGTCAGACAGGGAAATTTTGGTAACTATGCAGGAACCTGTTCCAGGCTCGGTAAAAGTGGGTGATGTAATAGAAAATACGACCTGGACTCCTCATTTAACCATACGGAATTGTCTTTTTACCGGCACCAATACCAGGGGCCTCCTGGTGACCACCCGCAGGAAGGTGGTGATTGAAGACAATGATTTCATCAGGCTGGGTATGCAGGCAATTTTGATCGCAGACGATGCCCTGAGCTGGTATGAATCCGGTCCGGTCGACGATATGTTGATCCGTCATAACAGGTTCAGGGAATGCGGACATAATTCATTACCGGAAAACTATACCATCGCTATCGCTCCGGAAAATCATGAACTGACTCCTTCGCCGGTACACCGGAATATCCGGATCATGGATAACCTGTTTTATTGTTACAGCGCCCCGGTCCTTACCGCACATTCGGTAGATGGCTTAACTTTTTCCGGTAACACGATTACCTATTCCCGGTTTTTTAATACAGAAAGAAGTTTTGCAGTAAAAGACATTCTTTCCGGCGATTCCATAGCCAGCTTTCATTTTGTTTCCTGCCAGAAAGTGATCATCCGTAATAACAGGATAGATGCGGATTTCCCCGGTCGAAATATAAAACTGGAATCCATGGGTAGGGGACAATTGATACTGGAAAAGCAGGAGAATCTAAAATTCTGATGATTAGGCAGACTTCATCCGTAAAATAAGTTAGTAGTTTTGTATATGTGATATTTATATTTGGTTCACAAGACAATTTTAGTATTTTTATCCAACTTTATACAGCATCGGCTCATACCAGGGGAATTGACCTTGTCACCTATTTCCCGTTGACAAAATCCGGTACTCATATTTCATTCCATGAATTTTGGTAAAAGATCAGATATATCTTTAAACATCATTTTGCCTCTTCTGCTTGGCTTTTTAATATATGGGACAGGAAAAAGCATTTTTATCCCTGCTCTCGTTAGAAATTATTTGCCCGACAGCCTATGGGCATATTCCTTTATCTCCGCTATCCTGATTATCTGGGACCGGGAAATTAATATTACCTGGATAGCCGTTGTATTTCTTTTTTCCATCGGTTACGAGCTGCTACAGTTCTATCACAGAATAGCCGGAACCGGGGATATTAAGGATATTATTACCTATATGCTGTCATTTATCATCGCAATAAAACTGAATACATTTTTCAAAACTTTAATGTTAACCCCCATCCCCTAAATCATGTCAAAAGACAAAAAGAATTTTCTTTCCTCCTGTTGCCTGGTTGTATTTGCCTTTTTTGCCCTCTCTTCCGCAGTGAATAAAATTCATTACGGGGCCTTTAATTACAGCAACAAAGTAGAAGACCCTTCCGATAAAAGAAATTATCTCATTATGAACGATGGAACAAAAATCTATGGCGAAAAAATAGGTTGGCAGTCAGGAATATTGTTAAAGGACCAGATAAAAATCGATGATCAGAAATTCAGGATTACAGAAGTTAGAGGATATCAGAAAAATGGAACATTTTATGGAAGATTAAAGAATTCCTACATAAAAAGAATTGTGCATGGAAAAATAAATGTATACGTTGATTTCACGGATGTGACAACAACCACTACAGATCATGGCGGTTTTACCCATACCAGATCTTATACAAGAACCGACCAATATTCACAAAAAGGAGAAATCGGACCTTTGACCCCGCTTCCGGGGCAGGATGCAATAAAAAAGCTGGTCAGTGATTGCCCTTTGTCTGTGGAGATGTGTAATAAGAGTAATGCTCAATTGAGAAAGGCGATAAGAAAGAATGGGAATTATCTTAATAATATCTTTGACGTTTATAATAATGACTGTAAGCCATTGGACAAAAGTGAATAGAATTATTGTGGGAAATTTGAAATGGAGGCGGAATAAATATGGGCCACTTGTATTTTTTTATCGCAGAAGACCGGTATGAGTATCCTCTTATAGTCCTTACCCTCTAATTCGTCCAGCCTTTGCCAATGATTCAATAATTCTTTGGAGATCAATAACTGGCCGTTTATTTTTTCCCCATCGGGGTTCCAGATCATGGCCGGGTACCCCATATCTGCTCCCCAACCCTGGTTAATAAGATCCCCGGTAACATATCCTTTCATCCATTCTCCCTTTACATCACTCAGCATATGGTGATTTTCGCGCCCTGGCTGCAAGCTGCCATAAACAAAAAGTTTGTGTTCCGGGAACCCCAGTAGTTTATTCAATCCGGGAATATTCAATCCAGGAATGGTCATTAAATTTCCGATACCGGCCGGTGAATTATTGATCTGCTCCAATATGGAATTTAAATGCACAGGGTCATTCTCCCAGTAATTTTTATGGTCATTCATATATCTTGCGTTTTTTCATGGCTTTGTTTTATTTCAGATCTGTAAAAGAAAAAGAGACCCAACGTAATAACAATTCCACCGGCAATAGCCAACGGTTTTGGTAATTCGTCTATCCAATAATACCCGATTAAGATCGATAAAAACGGGACAATAAATAAAAAAGGAGCTGCCCTTGACGCTAATACTTTCGAAAGTACTAATCCCCAGGCCAAATAGGCAATCGCCCCTGGGAATATCCCTAAGTATAGGACAGCGAACAGAGTTGTTTTATTTGCCTGGATTAATCCTCCTATACTTGCCCATTCAAAAGGGGCCAGTGCCAGGGTAACAATCCATATGGAATAACAAACCATTTCAACACTACTGTACCTTGCCAATAGCGGTTTTTGAAAAACAATGTAAACGGCCTGTGCCAGGGCGGATAACAGCACAAAAAAAATGCCAGGAGAAATTTGAAGTCTTCCGTTTTCTCCAATTATAGTGATCCCAATTCCTGAAAAACTGATTAATATAAAAATGCATCCCGGAACCGAAATTTTTTCTTTTAAAAATAATACAGATAAAATGGCAACGAATATCGGCCCGGTACTAACTATAAAACTGGCAGTAGCTGCGCCCATTATTCTCAGACCAAGGTTCAGGCATATATTACAAATCCCAATACCGATAATGGCAGTTATCGATATTCTCCAAAAGTCTTTTTTCCCGGGGACCCTGATGCGTGAAAAAAAGGCAACAGGCAGCAATACTATGGATGCTATGGCAAAACGGAGAAATAGTAATTCAAAAGGCGAAAAATCCGATACTACCTTCCTTATCCCCACAGTAGTAGAAGCCCATAATATAACCGTTGATGCAATACAAAATAAAACGAATTTGCTCATAAAGATGCTCATATTGATTTAGCCTTTCATAAAAATAGTTATCTTTAATCAGCCTTACTTCGGTGTAAAATGAACTATGGACGCATTTAACAGTTTTAGGGAAATTGCTTCACTGATCGGAGAACCCTCCAGGGCCTCCATGCTTTGGCAATTGTTCGATGCAGGTACACTTAGCGCAGGTGAGCTTGCCATGACAGCCAATATAACTCCACAGTCAGCCAGTGGCCATTTAAAAAAATTGGTTGAAGCCGGTATTTTGAAAGTCGAGCAAAAAGGTAAATGCAGGTATTATCGTTATGCAAAACATGAAGTAACGACCACTATCGAAGCATTGAGAAATCTCGTAGCTTTAAAAAAGACGGACACGGATCATTTTTCCACTGAATATATGGCAATGAAGAACGCCCGGATTTGTTATGACCATATTGCCGGAAGATTAGGTGTTGGCATAACCAGGTCTTTAATTAAACAAAAACTGGTAGTAGAAAAGGAAAAATCGTTTATTGTCACCAATAAAGGTCTTCAATGGCTGGAGAATTTTGATATTGATATAATGACGATTGGAAAAGGAAGAAGACCTTTTGCCTTGAAGTGTATAGACCTGACAGAACAGGCCCCTCATTTGTCGGGAGGTTTAGGTGCCGCCTTACTAAACAGCCTGTTAGAAAAAAACTGGATAAGAAAAACGAGACATAACAGGATCCTGATTATAACAGGGGAGGGTAGAAAGGAAATGACAAAGGCTTTTCATATTGAGCTTTGAACTCCTCTGGATTTTTTTCCCGCATTCCCGGAGAGACTTATTATTATTCCTTTTTTTCAAATTTTTTGAAGCTGTCGTTGATATAAACCAGGATATCTACGTTGGCGGCCTCCCGGCAAAAATCATAAGTAGGACGGTAGCGCACCATGAATTGTTGCAGCGAGTCACCCCCGAGATGCGTGAGACGGGAAATATAGTCGGGCGAAAAGCGGAAGTTTACATAATGCCGCTCCTCTTCCTTCAAAAGGCGCTTCTTTAACTTCAGGCGTTGGCGGACTTCGGAAGAACCGTGGGGTATAACATTCAGCTCGATGCCAACTCCATCGCCCTGACGCTGACGCTCGACCACCGGCTGAGGCTCCTGCGCATAGATCCAACTATATACCTGTCTGCGCTCCAGACTGTCCATTTGGTAATTGCTCAGACTCCCTACCGTGACCGCTTCCAGGGAAACAGGCCGTAATTCCAGCAAGATGGGAAACTCCGCGCCCAGCATCTTCGCAGATACTCTAAGGGTGTCCGCATGGTAGCCGACGGAGGAGAAAATCACGGTATCGCCTGGCTGTACTATAATCCTGTAATTGCCTTCTTCGTCCGATAGTTTATGCGTCCGAAGGGTCTGGTTATATATACTTACTGAACTCAGGATCTCCAGATTTTCTTTTTTGCGGACCTTTCCGGTAAGGTATTGTTGGGCCAAGCCCGTAAAACCGGGCAGCAGGAAGAATAAAAGGTAAATAATTTGTCTCATAGTAGAATAAACTAAAAAAAAAACGAATAACCATTTCCTTTTCCCTTTTTCGGCTCATTTTTGGGGGACATAGCTTGGGAATAAGTGGAAATTTCTTGTTCAAGATGTTTTATGTATTGCTCGAACATGAAAGTGTAGAAAATTTGAATATCTTCTTGTTTCCTTGTTTCTTGAAGAGCCACGTAATAATCTGTTTTATCTTCTTTAAATACAATTGCCAGGGGCAACCCATGATAAGCCTGGATGTAATTCATTAGGAGCCGACTAGTACGACCGTTGCCATCATAGAAAGGGTGGATCGAAACAAGATCAAAGTGCGCTGTAAATGAGAGTTTCAATTGCTCTTCGTCGCTTTTGACGTTAGGAAGGTTTTCTTCCAACCGTTTTACAAGTTGCGTGGTATAATTGTAAACACTCCCGGTATTTTTCATTACCAGTGCATTAATATGTTGGATGAAATCAACAGTAATAGCTCTTTTTACAGCCGCAGCGTCTAATACGTACCGAAGTGCAGCATAATGGTCTTTGACCATTAAACTATGCATTAAAGGCTTTCCTTTTGGCGTAATATCCTCTTCCAAAAGTAATCGTGTCTCTACTTCAGTTAAAGTGGATCCTTCTATGCTGGACGAATGATGCACGATGGAATATTCGTTGAATTTCTCGTGATCCAAAACGTCCTGCAGGTTCAATTCCTTAAAACGACTCAATAATATGGAAATATCATCCGCCATAGTTTGCTAATCTGCTGATAATCAAATATATGAATTTGTAAAGGGATAACCCTCACAAATGACATCTTTTAAATATACAGGGTTTTAAATAAGAAGCCTGCCGTGGGATGCTTTTCAGAAGAAGAGCGCGGCGGGATCTAACATGGCAAATCTACGGATTTTCGCTGGAAGCTTCAGAAAGACGGCTGGGATACTGCGTTCATGAACATTTATTTGGGGAATATATTGATAGCCAAATGTGGCTTTGTTTATGGACATTTGGCTATCAATAATTTTATTAGTAGCCAAATGTATTACTATTACCCATCATGAATCGTGAACTGGAAAGTTATTACCTGAAACAACCCGAACCCGTCCAGGGTTGTCTTCTGGCATTAAAAAGCATTATTCTTTCTACCAAACTGGAGATCAGTCATAGACGGGCCTATCAGATACCATTCTTCTATTATAAAGAGAAGAAACTGGCCTTTCTGTGGGTTAATCGGAAGCGGCTGCTCTTCGGGATCGTCACCGACAGCAGCATGCTCGAATTACGGGAAGGAGCCAGGAGAAAAAATAAATATGAGACAATCGCGATCGATCCGAATGAAGATATTCCAGTGAAGGAGATCACTAAACTGCTTCTCAGACAAATAAAATTGTATGATGATGCGCATGTCTGAAATGGGGAAATGGTTATAGGCACAGTTTAAACTTATTAAAACATATGACATATCGCTTCGGAATATTTTTATTCCTTTCAGTGTTGCTTTGTAGTTGCAAGAGAGAGTATAAAGTAGAAGGTAGTAATGTTTACTTCATTTATTGGAATGAAGGGAGTGGGGACAATAAATGGTTAATTGACAGTGCAGAAGGCAAAACGTTTCAATCATTAGACTTGAAATGTGACTGTAATTTTACTTTTGGCAAGGACAAGAAGTCATTATTTATTGATGGTATTCAAATGAAAGGAATTGACCCTAATTCATTCACATTTTTTGGCAACTACATTTTTAAGGACAAATTTGAATTTGGCAAAATTAGAGAATGAAATCAACCTAGACCCGGTTTACTTATAACTCAATGTAATATTTCCTGAAAGCAATTGCGCCCAAAAACGTGTTTTGGGCGCCTTTTAATTGGATAAGGCGTCCTGGGATATGAATTTTATATCATCAATCGCTATTTAACATAATATTAATTATAAGACAAATTGTTATGTTTAAAATTAGGCTCCAACGCAAGTTTGATTTACAACATCTCGTTGTCAATTATCACTAAATCAGGTGTTTACAGCCTTCTTTTATCATGATAGCTTAATTTCTTAAAAATTGTAGTTTCCGACTTTCAATCCTGATCACCTGCCGCCTTCAGCTTTGATTGAAGATAAAATGCTCCTTTGTTTATGATCTTAGTATCCGTAGCTAAAGTTACCAATGGAATTATCTCTACATATCCTAATTCGGATACTCCTGTGTAAATTTCCTCTTTTTTGAACCGGGTGACCCCAGCCATAGTGGAATCCACGATGAATATATATTGTTTGCCTTCCGAGCGGATCACGGCATCCACCGGAACGGCCGTCGTTAGTTGATTTCCTACATCGATCAATGCAGTAACATACATCCCCTGAATGAGTTTATAGCGGACTGCATTTTTTATGATCGCATGAACAATTATTCCTTTGCTTTCATCCTCGAAGGATTTGTTGATACCATAGATCTCTCCCCGGATCTCCTGGTTATCCTGATTGGTCAGCAAAAAGTTTACTTTTTGTCCTATCCTGACTTTAAAAAGATCCTTTTCAAAGACGATCAGGTCGCAATGGATCTGCGAGTTATCGATGATTTCCATTAACGGTTTGCCTGGTTCTGCAAATGTCCCGGTATTAACGGAGATATGCCCAATGGTGCCACTTATGGGCGCCAGGACGGGCACCTGTGTTACAAAGTGCTCCTTTGCCGCGGAAGATGGGTCTATGCCAAGTTGTTGCATTTGTTTTTCCAGGCCGAAGAGTTTTGCTTTTTCAGCCAGGTAATGAGCTTGTACCTGCTGCAAAACTTTTCCTGTTCCCGCCTCCGCCTCATTTAATTCCTGCTGACGTTTCAATTCTTCCTGTGTAAAAACAAATCCGTTCTTAAGGGTAAGATACTCCTGTTGTATTTTCACCAATTCCTGATTTTCCATCCAGGCCAAAGCCTGACCTTTATGGACTGTTTGCCCTTCCAGGATGGAGATCTTTCGAATGATTCCCCCCAGCAACACATTGACCTCCGCTTTGTTCTGCGGTGGTACGGCTAACAGACCGCTTGCTTTAACAACGGCATGGAGGTTTTTTTTCTCCAGCGTTCCAATGGTAATGCCCACTGCTTTTATCTGTTCATCGGATAGCTCCGCAACAGGATCCTGGCTTGATTTTCCCGGGGAATTTCCCTTTTCTGCTGGATTTGCCTTCTCCCTTTCCTTATTCTTATTGTCTTTTTCCGGATCAACCTTTTCGCTGGGATTGCCACAGGCAGATAATAAAACACCTAAGAAGGCTATAAAGATGACATGTAGGATTATTCTTGTTTTAAACTGCTTCATCTGTTATTTTTTAATTTTTTTTAGGTCCTGGATGCCTTCAGCATACAACCCTTTTTAATTCTTATTCCTGTTAATTTCTGTTCTTACTATAGTTAACCTGGATGATGGCCTGATCATATTGTTGAAGGGCTGTCAAATATTGTAGTTTGCTCTGTATGGCCAATCCAATACTTTGAATAAATTCTATATACCCGATCTCTCCTTTACCAAATGCGAATTGGGCGATCCGGATCTGTTCGTCTGCCTGTTTTAAACCTATGGATTGATAATAAAGAAGTGTTTGCCGGTGTTTCTGATATTGATGATCCCAGGCCCCTGCCTGTGTACGTAATTCCAGGGAGGCCTGCTCGCGTTGTATTTCTGCCAGGGAAACACCTACCCTGCCGGCATTTACCCTTGCCTTTCCCGCCGTATTAAATAATGGAACGGCCAGGCCAATCTGGAAACCTGCCATCCGGGTGCCCGTGAAATAGCTGCGGTTTATCTTAGCCGGGTCGAATCCGGATAAAACCAGCTGGTGGCTGTAACCCAAGGTGAATTCGGGTAACATTCTGGCCTTCTCCCATTTTACAGCACTCGTCCTAACGTTTACCTGCTGTTTGAAATAATCCGATAAGGGGTGTTCGGAATTTAATCCGGAACCTGGAGTTGTGGAGTCCGATATCGAGTCCGATGTCGAGCCCGCTTCAACCGGAATTGACCATACCGGTAAGGTGGTATCAGCCAGCAGAATAGGTTCCCTGGTATTCAATAATTGTTGCAGCTCCAATTTTGATACCTCAATGTCTTCCTCCGCCTCTTTTTTAATCAACAGAATTTCCTGGTATTTATTCTCCGCCGTTAATTTTTCCAGTTTGGAGGTTTCTCCTGTTTGGTACCGAAGGGCAGCCTTGGTGGAAAAATTCCGGTAAATGTTATCCTGGTATTGGAGAAGACGGATCTTTTCCAGACCATAGAGGTAACTGATATAGGCCAGCTTTACTTCCCTGATTAACCCAGCTTCTGTCAAATGACGGAATTTGTCTGCCAGGATAGTTTGCTGGTTCAGCATCTCTTTCTGTCTTTTATAATATCCAGGCATGGCAAAACTTTGGGAGACACCAATGGCATTATCGATATTGCCACCGCTGGTAGGATCCTGAATAAGGAGGAAATTGGTTTTGGCCGGGTCAAAATAAGTCGACTGCAGTGCTTTGTTTTGTTGTACTTCCATGATGGCGAGCCTTAACCGGAGATTACGGTTTTTGGCTGAGTCGATCAGTCCTTCCAGGTTCATTTTATTTGCCAATGGGTCATTTACCTGCGCCGTTGCGGGAATAGTACTCAAAAATGCAAGCCCCAATACCATTATTCCCATCAGACTTGCCGGCTGAGTTTTTTCTCTACCCCCTTTTTTCTCTCCGGATGAAAAGGAATAAAGACAGGGCAGTACCAGTAAAGTAAGTAATCCTGCTGTTATCAGGCCCCCGATCACTACCGTCGCCAAGGGTTTTTGGACTTCGGCGCCGGCGCTTGTAGACAAGGCCATTGGTAAAAAACCTAAAGATGCTACTGCTGCTGTCATGATTACCGGCCGGAGCCTTGACCTGGTACCTTCCATGACCCGTTCATAGATATCCGTTATACCCTCTTCCTTTAATTGGTTAAAATAACCGATGAGTACAATCCCATTTAATACGGCCACGCCAAATAAAGCGATAAACCCGATTCCCGCTGAAATACTGAATGGCATGTCCCTTAACCATAGGGCCAGTATGCCGCCTATCGCCGATAAGGGAACTGCCGTAAAGATGAGAAGCATTTGCCGGATACTTCTGAATGTAACGAATAACAGGAAAAGAATAAAGGCTAAGGCCACGGGTACGGCGATGGACAATCGTTTTTTTGCTTCTTTTAAATGTTGGAATTGCCCGCCATAGGTTAAATAATAGCCTGCCGGTAATTTCAATTGTTTGGCCATAATGGCCTGAATGGACGATACGGTTCTTTCCACATCCCGCCCACGGATATTAAAACCTACATAAATCCTTCGTTTGCCATCTTCCCGGGAAATCTGTGCCGGAGCATCCTTAAAGGTAATGGCCGCTACCTGGTTCAATGGCACTTTATTTCCTGATGGAAGCGGAACATATAAGTTTTCAATATTTATACTATTTTCTCTTAAATCCCGCCTTAACCTGACAACCATATCGAATTTTTTTTCTCCTTCGAATACAACACCAACAACTTCTCCTGCAAAGGCTGTTCTTAGTATATGGTTAACCTCACTAATGTTCAGGCCATATTGAGCCATCTTATCCCGGTCATATTCTACGGCTATCTGGGGAAGTCCGCTCGTTTTTTCCACATAAGGCTCCATTACACCCGCAACAGGAGCAATCAGCCTTGCTACTTTTTCGGCTTGTTCGGTCAGGATATCCAGGTCTTCCCCATAGATCTTAACGGCTACATCCTGTCTTATTCCCGTCATCAGCTCGTTAAAACGCATCTGCATCGGTTGGGTGATCTCTACACTGATTCCAGGGAGAACAGCAAGCGCTTCCTCCATTTTACTGATCATATCTTCCCGGGTCTTTGCAGAAATCCATTTCTCTTTAGGCTGCATGGATACCATCATATCTCCCCGTTCAATCGGCATGGGATCGGTAGGGATCTCGGCACTGCCGATTCGGGTCACTACCTGTTTGATTTCCGGGAATCGGTCTCTGAGTATTTTTTCCGCTTTTGTAAAGGAGGCAATAGTCTGTGTTAACGAAGTACCCTGCATCATGGAAATTTCAACCGCCAGATCGCCCTCCTCCAGCGTAGGAATGAACTCCCCTCCCAGCCTGTTAAAAACAAAAAGACTTCCTATAAAAAGGGCTATGGCGATGGCCACCGTGGTTCTTTTCCAGTTCAATACTTTTTTCAGGATTGGTTCATATATTCTCTGAACAATGGTCAAAAGCCGGTCGGAAATATTCCTGTCTGTCTTGATTTTTTTATTGAGGAAAAGGGCGCTCATCATCGGTACGTAGGTAAGGGAAAGTATAAAAGCACCGATTATAGCAAAGGCGACTGTTTGGGCCATGGGTTTGAACATCTTGCCCTCTATCCCGACCAGGGATAAAATGGGCAGGTAAACGATCAGGATGATAATCTGTCCAAATGCTGCCGACTTCATCAGCCTGCTGGCACTCCCGAAAACAGCCTTGTCCATTTGCGGCTGGGAAAGCCGGATCACTCCACTCCCGTGATATTTATTGTTCCTGGCTATGGTGTGCACTACACTCTCCACAATGATCACCGCGCCATCCACGATCAAACCAAAATCAACGGCCCCAAGGCTCATAAGATTACCCGAGACGCCAAACAAACGCATCATGCCAAATGCAAAAAGCATGGATAACGGAATGACGGAGGCAACCAGTAAACCAGCCCTGAAATTCCCCAATAAGAGTACCAGTACAAATAAAACGATGAGACCCCCTTCGATCATATTCCGTTTAACAGTGTGAATCGTTCTTCCCACTAATTCGGTCCGGTCGATAAAGGCTTCAATGATCACTCCTTCCGGCAGGGACTGCTGAATCTGTTTCATCCGGTCTTTCACGTTCTCTATTACCGTACTGAAATTTTCCCCTTTTAACATGAGGGTTATTCCGGCGACAACTTCGCCTTCACCATTCCTCGTCACCGCACCATACCGGGTCGCACTTCCCCATTGTACCCTGGCGACATCCCTGATAAGGATGGGTACCCCGTTCGCATTTTTTACCAGGATTTTTTCCATATCGCCTAACGATCTTACCTGGCCTATGCCCCGGATGAAATAGGCATTGTTCCTTTGTTCGATATACGAACCTCCGGTATTCTCATTGTTCTTTTCCAGGGCGTTCACTATTTCCGTGATCGAAATGTTCTGGGCGTGAAGCCGTTCATTATCCACGGCTACTTCATATTGTTTGACATACCCTCCCCATCCGCTAACTTCCGCCACCCCTTCGGTACCTGCCAATTGAGTCCGCACAATCCAGTCTTGGATGGTCCGCAGTTCCATCCCCGTAAATTTTTTCTCATACCCGGCCTTTGGCCGGATAACATATTGATAAATTTCTCCCAAACCTGTGGTAATAGGTGCCAGTGAAGGCTCTCCTCCTCCCTTTGGAATGGATTTCTCGGCTTCTCTTAACCGTTCGCTCACTTGTTGGCGGGCCCAGTATATATCGGCATTATCTTTAAAAACAAGAGTGATCACCGAGATCCCGGATCTGGAAATAGATCGTTTCTCAATTACCTGGGGAATATTGGCCATGGCCAGTTCTATAGGTGCCGTAACAAATTGTTCTATTTCCTGTGCACCCAGATCCGGAGATTGGGTGATGATCTGTACCTGGTTGTTCGTTATATCGGGTACAGCATCGATAGGCAGTCTGGATAAGGAAAAAATACCCCAGGCTATTAATAAAACGGTCAAGGCACTTATAATAAATTTATTCTGAATAGAGAACCGGATGATCCTGTCAAACATAGTTTAACCATTAAAGGAGTTGCTAATAACTTATGCCTTTCCGCAGAAGTGTTCATCAGGAAATCCTTTTTAAAGGAATACGCATTAGGATGGTCCTTAAAGGGATCTACAAAGTCTGAACAATTAAAAGGAAGTCGTTAAGGGAAAGGCAAATGCTGTGAAAATTCAGGTGGGTCTCAAGAATAACTTGTGGAAGATCTGAAAATCCTGCAAGGTTAATCAGAAAATCATCCTTCATCCTGTGAATAATCTGAAAATCCTGTTGGGGATACGCAGCAAATCCTTTTTGGGATAATCCGAAAATAATTCTTGAAACAAAAAAATGGATTAAACCAGTTGAGGCGGCTGCCAGATGGGAAGGGCCATTTTTTGTACCCTGAAAGATAAATGTGAATAATAATTCGGAAGTGCGCCCTGGTCAGTGATGGAGACGGCTTGTATACCATCATTAATGGAAAAAGTAGCGCAACAGGAGCATTGACAAAAAGGAGGACAGGTATCGGTATCTTTATGATCTTGGTTCCGAAGGGGGCGCTTGGAAATTTCGCTACGGGTTTTCCCATCTGGAACCGACAAAAAGTCGTCGCCGCAAGGCATACAACTTAAGGTCAGCAGGAGAAAAGCCATAAAAAATCCAAAACGCTTCATTACACGAAGGTAAGCCCTATCAGGACAATAAAAGAAAAAGTCCTCAAAAATGACAATGTCGTTGCATTTTTGAGGACTTTTTTGGAAGGTATTTTGATGAACATAAGCCGTATTTCAGGTTATTTCATCCTTGTTTTTGCCGATTTCTTTTAGCTATCTCCTCGTCTTCCCTTTCCATTTCTTTCAATTCCTTGCCTTGTTGAACATAGCCAATGATTAATAATACCAATAACATATTTAGGAAGATGGTGAACAAAATCGCTGATGTTGTGTCCATGGTTGCCATTTTACAATTTTTCAATTTGTTTTTTTATACTATTGACCAATCTTTGCCTAAATAAGGTTAAAACAACCACCATAAGTGCTCCATTGAATATCCAACCATATCTGAATCCAATTTCCTTTGTATCACTAGCAAAATACAAAGCAGCCATCCCCGAAACAACAGGCAAATAAAAAGAATTCAAAAATCTTAAATTCTCTTTGTAATATTCTATCCTTTGTTTTACCTGTTCCGCACTGGGTCCTTCTTCACGTGTCATAACCTTTATTATTAGGGTCCGAAAATTTCGCCTCAATAGCAATAGCAAGGTACAAAGTTTATGAACCGAACAAATTTTTATTTTCCACATATGTAATAAAATAGGGTGTGCATGGACTTATGTAGTATGTTACAATTTTGTGAAGTAAAAAAGTCTTACGGTAACCGTCAGGTTTTATCCATTCCTCCCCTGGAACTGGACAAAGGCATATTGTTATTCGTTCTGCCGCTTAAAATGTGCGATTTTCTGAAGTTGACACTCGTAATCTTCGGAATAGTGTATTTCAGTGTGCTGGCGGGGGCCTTGTTCTTATTGTCCGGTTTTTTTTAATTGTGGCGGGTATCCTTTTTTTTGGGGAACTATTACCGTTACGAATCTTAAGATTGATTTGATCCGAAAAAAACAAAAATTAATGGATGAACCAATTATCGGATGAACTAAATAAAAGATGAATCAAATGGAGCAGGATGTTGGAGAAAAATCAGAAAAAACAGGAGGATATGGAAGGTAGAGGGGTATGTGATCTGGACCAGATATGGAGATCTTATTTCCTTTTCAGGACAGCCAGGTCGGAAAAATCGGGGCGAAAAACAGGAATAACTACATTTTCTTTGGAAAAAACTTCTGAGTCCAGAAGGTTGATCTTTACTTTCTGACCTTTATTCGATTTGATCGTAACTACTTTCTCCATACGATCTCTGTGCAGACCCAGGCATTGAATCGTTACAAAATATTTTCCCGCACGAATGGCAGGAATAGTAATGTTGCCATCCTGATCCATATAAAAAATCTGGTAGATCACCCCGGCACCGGTATGATCGCAGCGGTCGAAAATAAGTAAAACCGAATCTTTGTGGGCAAGATTGGAAACATGATTATTGAATTTGAACTGTACACCACCCAGACGGGACATCTTCTGGGCCAATGCTGCTTTGGGTTCCTTTTCTGCACGGACAATTGCCGAGAGAAGAAGAAAGGCGAGGAAAAGAGTAAATCGTTGTTTCAAGGGGTGGGTGGTTTGATTTATTATTAAGAATCAAGCCCCATGCCATTTCCTAAACAATTTAAAAACAACAATTTAGAAAAAAAAGTATTGACCGGCCGTCCCGATGAAAGAGTGTGCTCTCGAATGTAGAATAAATATATTTGTTTTAGTGCATCCTATACCAAATCATGAAATTAAATTTTATCATTTACTAATTGATTATCAATATCTTACGGGGTATTATTCCTATTTATCATTAGGTGGCTCTTTCTTTGTCTCAACCCAGGGTGATCCAAATTGATAAGGTGTCTTTAGCGCAGAATATTCTCGATCTCTTTTAAATCGCCTTCGCTGAACCAGGTATTGTTAAGACACATCAGAGAATCGGCCAACTGGGCAGGTTTGCTTGCTCCAATCAGCACAGAAGTCACCCGTTTGTCTTTTAATAACCAGGCAAGAGCCATTTGAGCCAGCGTCATATCCCTTTTAATAGCCATTTCATTCAACTGGCGTATTTTGCCCACTTTTTCTTCGGTGACCTGGTTTTCCTGAAGGAATCCCTCCGGTTTGGCTGCCCTGGAATCAGCAGGTATACCTTTCAGATATTTATTGGTTAACAATCCCTGCGCCAGCGGGGAAAATGGGATACAGCCAACACCTTCTTTTTCGAGAAGATCCAAAAGCCCTTCCTCTTCTACCCAACGTTCGAACATGGAGTATTTCGGTTGATGAATGAGGCAAGGAGTGCCCAACCCGCGAAGAATCTGAATAGCTTTGGCTGCTTCGGCGGGGTGATAATTCGATAATCCAACATATAGAGCCTTTCCCTGTCTCACGATCAGGTCCAATGCAGACATGGTTTCCTCGAGGGGAGTATCCGGATCCGGGCGGTGATGATAGAATATATCTACGTAATCCAGTCCCATTCGTTTGAGACTTTGATCAAGACTGGATACCAGGTATTTTTTCGATCCCCATTCCCCGTAAGGCCCCTCCCACATATAGTAACCGGCTTTCGTAGAAATGATCAATTGATCGCGGTATGCATGAAAATCATCCTTCAGTATTCTTCCGAAATTTTCTTCTGCTGATCCGGGGGGAGGCCCATAATTATTCGCCAGATCGAAATGGGTGATCCCTGAGTCAAAAGCGAGATGCAGGATATTCCGGCAATTTTCCAGTACGTCCACATGCCCGAAATTATGCCAGAGACCAAGGGATATGGCAGGTAATTGAAGACCGCTTTTACCGCAACGACGGTATTGCATGGATTGATAACGCGCAGGGCTGGGTGTATAACTCATGTCTGAAATGATTGAAGATCAAAAATAACTAACTTTATCCTTTCAACCCACCCTTTATGCAATCCGGTAAGATCCTTTTCCGAATCAGATGCCTGCTCGTCTTTTTTATGGTAGTTCTGGCGCTAAGCGGCATTACTGCATTCCCCGTCTATACAGAATTGAAATGGTTGCTGGACTCAGGGATTACTCCTTCCGCTACGCCCATCGGTGATTGGCTGGAAAAGGTATGGCTGGGGGTTAAAGATGCACAGGAAAGGCATCCTTTTATTTTCTATGGATTTGACTGGCTGGCTTTTGCTCATTTGGTCATTGCCCTTTTGTTCGTTGGCCCCTATAGGGATCCGGTGTATCGCGACATAGGGCTCTTAGAAAAAATAACCCTATGTCGCAATACGGCTAATAATGGCCTTCGGCTAGTGGACCTGTGGTCCACTAAGAACAAATGGGTAATAGAATGGGCCATGCTGGCTTGTATTGCGATCCTTCCCCTGGCCATGATCGCCGGGCCAATCCGGTCCATTCCCTGGATCCATATCTTCATCGATTGTTCATTCGGGATTATTGGTATTATTCCCCTGGGAATTATTCGTCACTGGATACTTCAACTGGAGGCAAGAAACCAATTGGGGACAAAAAACCTTTTAGAAAGTCAACTGGAAATCAAAAGCCAACCTATCCCATGAATCTTCAAAAGGCATTGGAAAAAGAGCATACCAAAGAACAATGTGACAGGATCGTTAATTTTATTGGTGCGGATAAGGATCGGTTTGCAGAATTAATGAAATTGTTTTTCGAAGGAGAGTATCGTATCAATCAGCGGGCAGCCTGGCCAATGAGTTATTGTGTACGGCTGCATCCGGAACTGATCTTACCTTACTTTTCGCCATTGCTTAAAAACCTGAAAAAAAAGAACGTACATCCGGCCGTTGTCCGTAATACCCTGCGTTTGTTGCAGGATGTAAAAATTCCGAAAAAGTTTCATGGCCAGGTAATGAGTGTTTGTTTCGATCTTATTCCAAATCCGGAAACTCCGATTGCTATCAAGGCCTTCGGGTTAACCGTCCTGCAAAACCTTTCCGGTGAATATCCTGAAATTCTCACCGAATTAAAACTGATCATCGAGGACCAATGGGATCAGGCTACTCCCGCATTCCGGTCAAGGGCAAAAAAAATCCTTAAGGGCTGTGATAACCCTTAAGGATCCGGTAAAAGATTTAGTAGAGCAGCCTTGTCTTTATTGTTTGTTTGACCTCTTTCAGTAATTGCAGAGCCTGGTTGGACAAACGTTTGTCAATATCAAGGACCACATAGCCAATCTCATCATTCGTCTTCAGGTATTGCGCCAGGATATTGATATTATGTTTGGAAAGGGTCGTATTTATCTCAGAAAGTACACCCGGCACATTTTTATGGATATGCAGGATACGATGAGTTGCTTCCTGTGGGGGAAGGCTCAGCTCAGGTACGGTATGCGAACCGATACTCATCCCCTTTTCCAGGTATTGGAAAAGTTTGTTGCTCACATCAAAACCTATATTTTCCTGGGCTTCTTCGGTAGAACCTCCGATATGCGGGGTCAGGATCACATTGGACAAGTTTTGAAGGGGCGTTTCAAAACGATCTCCATTCTTTTCAGGCTCCCAGGGATATACGTCTACTGCTGCTCCGGAAATTCCACCCTCTTGTATGGATTTTGCCAGTCCTTCCAGGTCGACTACCTCGCCCCTGGCATAATTCAGGAGAATAGAACCTTTTTTGAACTGTTTAAGGACAGTTTTGCTGATCAGGTTTTTGGTCTGAGCCGTATCCGGAACATGCAGGGTGATGATATCTGCCTGACTTACCACTTCTTTAAGCGTTTTTTTGGCAATGGCATTGCCTAAAGGCAATTTGGTCACGGTATCATAAAAGATCACTTTCATACCCAAAGACTCAGCCAAAATGCTGACCTGAGTCCCTATACTGCCATAACCTATGATTCCCAATGTTTTACCTCGTAATTCGTAGCTTCCTTTGGCTTCTTTTAGCCATATTCCGGAATGTGCGGCTTTATTTTTGTCCGGGATACGCCGGATGAGTAAAATCGAAAGACCGATTACTAATTCAGCAACGGATCTGGTATTTGAATAAGGAGCGTTAAATACGGCTATTCCCAGATTGGTGGCAGCTTTTAGATCAACCTGGTTAACCCCGATACAAAAGCAACCAATCGTTTGCAATTTTTTGGCTGCTTCCAGTACTTTGGGAGTTATCTGGGTTTTGGAACGTATACCCAGTATATGAACATCTTTTATTTCCTGGATCAATTGCTCTTCAGATAAGGCTCCGCCCAGCTTTCTTACGGAGCCATAACCTGACTCTTTAAAAAATTTAACGGCCGTATCGCTGATATTTTCTAAAAAAAGTATGTTAATTTTTTCTTTGGGATAACTCGTCGTTTTTTTATCTGCCATAATTTTACCCATCTTTTTACGTTACTTTCCGAAATGGTAGTGCAAATTAACACCGGATTATTTTAATTTTGCCGTTTTCTAACCCAAAAAAGTTATTCCTGTTGAAAGTTATTGGTTATTTACTAGTATCCGGAACCCTGTTAGCGTCTTGTGGCCAGGCTGCTCCGAAAGTACAAATAGAGCAGAAGATAGATACGATTGCGCCTTCCAGGGATTCTCTCCCCGGTCTTACGGGGCCGGAAATCCAGCATTATTCAAATATCGCAGGTCATTTCTTTGATTCTATGCTTGCAGGGCGCTTCAATGGCAGTGTCCTGGTGGCTAAAAAGGGAGTGATCGTATATGAGCGATATAAGGGATTCAGATCCCCTGCTAAAAAGAAAGATTCGTTAAATTTTCATACGGCTTTCCATCTTGCCTCAGTCTCCAAGACTTTTACCGCCATGGGTACTTTGAAACTTTGGCAGGAAGGTAAGCTGGATATCCATGATCCGGTGGCGAAATACCTGCCGGGTTTCCCTTTCGAAGGGCTCACTGTTCAAATGTTGTTAAATCACCGGAGCGGATTGCGCAATTACGTTCATTTTATGAACGCCAAAAACTGGAATATCCGAAAATTCCTTAGTAATAATGATGTTCTGGCTTATATTATCGCTCATCCGAAAGAAGTGCAGGGAGGTCAGCCCGGAAGACATTTTGAATATTCCAATACCAATTACGCGCTGCTGGCCCTGATCATCGAAAAAGCCTCCGGTCTCTCCTATTCCGACTATCTGAACAAGACCTTTTTCCAGCCCTTAAAAATGGAGGATTCCTATGTATTCAACCAGGGAGATACGGCAACCGCCATGCAATCCTATTATCTGACCGGCCGTCCCTTCCGGATGGAATTCCTTGACCTGGTATATGGAGATAAGAATGTATTCAGTACGGTCCGGGATATGTATAAATGGGATCAGGCGCTTAGATCCGGTCAATTATTTACCAAAGGAGTATTGGACAGCGCATATGCTCCCTACAGCTTTGAAAAACCGGGCAAACGTAATTACGGGTTAGGATGGCGGATGCTGTTAATTCCCAACGGGAAAAAGCTGATCTATCATAATGGCTGGTGGCATGGTAATCGCACTGTTTTTATAAGGATGCTGGATGAGGATGCTACCATTATCGCCTTTAGTAACAACGATTACAAATTAGTGTATTCGGCCAAAAAACTTTGTGACCTGTTCGGCGATTACCGGCAAGGCAATGAAAGTTTCGAAGAAGGCGAAGCGGCCGATCTGAGTGGAAAAGGCGGAGAGCCGAAGGAAGTAAAAAAAGAGGCGCCGAAACCCGTAAAAAAAGCAAGAAAACACCATAAAAAGAAGAGATAAGCCGGTAGAGGAATTCCAGGAACAGATTCGTCCCATAAAAATCAATCTAGATTGATGAAATAAAGTAAATTCCGTTATGGAAATATTTTCATCTGAACAGATACGTGCATGGGATGAGTATACGATCCGGCAGGAGCCGGTTAATTCCATAGATCTGATGGAACGTGCAGCCCGGAGCTGTTTGTCCTGGCTTGAAAATAAGTCTTATCTGGACCGGCCCTTTTCCATCTATTGTGGAAAAGGTAATAATGGCGGTGACGGACTTGCCTTAGCCCGGATTTTGGCGGAACTGGATTGCCAGGTAGTCGTTTATATCCTGGAATTCGGGCACAAGGGTACAGATGATTTCCAGATCAATTTGGCCCGTCTTCATCAAACCCGGGTGGAAATCCGTTTTATTCAGGGCGCACAAGATCCGGCTAATTTTCACCCCATCCTTCCTGGCGAACTCCTTATAGATGCCTTATTAGGCTCCGGACTTAACCGGAAATTGGAAGGAGTAACCGCTCAATTGGTAGAACATCTCAATCAATCTGGTAACGAGATCATATCCATCGATATCCCCAGCGGTCTTTTTGTAAGCAAAAGTTCCAAGGGTAATCCAGCTATCCACGCAGCGCATACGCTCAGCTTTCAATGTTTCAAACCAGCCTTCCTGGTTGCCGAGAATGAAGTCTATACCGGCCAGGTGCATATATTGGATATAGGACTGTCAGAGGGTTACCTGGAGGAGGCGGTCAGTGAACAGACCCTGGTCGACTTACCTATTATCCAGGCCATTTTCCGGCCCAGAAAAAATTCAGCGCATAAAGGAAATTTTGGTCATTCCTTATTGATTGCGGGCAGTTATGGGAAAATAGGTGCTGCTGTTTTGGCTGGAAGAGCCTGTCTTCGAAGTGGAACAGGATTGATGACCGTTCATGTTCCCACTTGTGGTTATGAAATCCTTCAAACATCCCTACCTGAGGCAATGATACAGACAGATCCGGATGAACGGATCCTAACAAAGGTTGAGGGAGACCTTTCTGTTTATTCCGTGATCGGAATTGGCCCCGGCATTGGGACGGATGCACGTTCAAAAGGAGTAGTTGCCGACCTTTTAACAAGCTATAAAAAACCGATGGTACTGGACGCCGATACATTGAATATCCTGTCTTCAGATCCTTCGTTGCTGACCCTTCTGCCTCCAAATTCCATCCTCACTCCCCACCCCAAAGAATTTGAACGTTTGTTTGGTGCTTCAGCCAATGATTTTGCCCGGTTGGAACTGGCGTCCTCCAAAGCAAAGGAGCTCCAATGTGTGATCTTGCTGAAAGGACACTATACCTATATCGCCATGCCCGGAGGCCGGGCTTATTTTAATTCCACCGGTAATCCGGGAATGGCCAAAGGAGGCAGCGGAGACGCATTGACGGGCATCCTTACGGCACTTCTTTCACAGGGCTATTCCCCCGGCGAAGCGGCATTGTTGGGAGCCTATCTGCATGGAATAGCCGGGGATCTGGCAGCTGCTGTTTATTCACAGGAAAGTATGCTCCCCTCCGATCTGATTGAACATTTGGGAAAAGCTTTTCTTTCTCTTTATCCTGACGAGAGTAATTCAATTTTGTCAACATACTGAAGGGTCTTATTTTTGTTTGCCGGTAACATATTTCGGGATGTAGCGCAGCCCGGTAGCGCACTACGTTCGGGACGTAGGGGTCGCAAGTTCGAATCTTGTCATCCCGACAGAACAAGAAGCTCGCAGCGAAAGCTGCGGGTTTTGTTTTTTCGGCAGCAGGGAAAGCTTGCTTTCCTAAGCGGACGAAGAAACAAAACCGTACAGACGAAGTCGGTACGAGGCTTCTTGGGTAAAACCAAGGTACAAGATAACCGGAGGGCGTAGCCCGGAGGTAATCTTGTCATCCCGACGCATAAATGGAGCCTCTGGCGAAAGCCAGGGGCTTTTGTATTTTACAACGGTGCGAACTTGTTCGCAAAAGCGGAAAAAGGGAAAAGCTTTGCCGCGGTAAAGCGGCGAGGCTCTATTTGTTCAGCTCCTCTTTTGAAGATCACCAGAGGCCAATAGGCAGGGGCTAATCTTATCGTCCCGATAGATTAGGGTCTGAAAAGGACAAACAGCCGTAAAACGCAGTGTTTACAGGCTGTTTCATTTGAAATTCGACCATTGAACTTTGTTCAAACAATGTCTTCTAAACTATTTTTCTTTCATTTAGAAAGCAAAAAGCAATACGATAGATTTTTCCACCAAGTCCTTATGTAAAATTAAGATTAATTTCATCCATATAAAAATGACAAAAATGAAACTACTTATTTTAATTGTACCCCATTTTTTGATTATTATGGCCCTTGGTCAAAAAAGTGAACATCATCTTCCTGTATTTCATGCCTTTCTTTTTGCTAATACCAACGATGTTGCCATTGGAGTAGCCTGTCGGGAAGATTTGTCCAATATAACGCGTCAGGTAGGTGTAATTTGCACCGCCACAGGATACAGATTGGATCAGCAAACTTTCGATGGGTTTAACTTTGATACTAGTAACATTAATAAGGTCCTGCAAAATTCGACTATAAACGACAGTGATGTCATTTTCCTATATTTTTGCAGCCATGGTGGACGTACAAAGGCCGACACAGGAGATTTCCCTAATATACTATTCCCAGGAAGAGATCAATATGTGAGCTCTGAAAATATTCATACCCGCTTTAAAAATAAATTTCATCCTAAATTACTAGTTACATTTATTAATGCATGTGATAGCCTCATGCCTGTAGAGCAGAGTCAAATAGTGTACTTTAAGGAAGCCTATAAACATGAATTTCCAAAGACATTACGCATGAATCAAGTGAATTTCTATAAAAAACTCTGGAAATACAGTAATGGAGATATTATAATGACTAGCTCGCAAAAAGGAGCAACTTCCCTGGGGACATCAGATGGGAGTATTTTTACAAATGAATTCATTAGAGTATCTGAGCAGTTTTCAAATATGCATGGCGGCATGGAAGTAACTCCAACAACCTGGAACAATTTTTTTAATTACCTGCAGCGCTCTACAAAGGCAAAAGCAGCGTGGACAAGTTATACATACTGGCACGATACAACTAGCCGTTTTCCAGTTTGGAAAAATTCTACCACCTCTCCCGATAAGTACAATTTTGATGATGACGGATATCCTGAAGTGCATATTTATATTGACCACATAATTTCTGAAACCGATAAAGGGTCAGTTATGGGGAATATTGGATTTAAGAAGTTAAGTATTGGTGTAACTAGCATTAATGGTTTTCCTGACCTACTTGCACCTAAGGTAAAAGCTGTTACTTTCTATATTAAAGACCCAGAAAACAATTCTGAAACAATAATACAAGGATCGAAAGAGAATGCTTTTAAAGTAACATATCAAAGTAAAAAAGAAATATTAGTATATGCTGTTGTTAAGTTTTTGGACGGACAGGAGTCTGACATAGTTACTATTGAATAGATTTATGGCGCCATGCACTCCCATTTATATTTTCCCCCAGAGGCATTATCCGTTACATTCCTTACCCATACAATTCCCAAACCTCCTCATCTATCAGCCTTTAGAGCGCCTGTACCATATATAGCTCCTCTAGGATCCGGGCCATCCCATTCCCTTTAGATTATATGGCATCTTCACAAACAAGTGAGTGGATATCACCCCCTCAGGTCTGCAGGGCAATAAGCAGCCAGTGGGCAAAACCAACGTCTTTTTAGCGAGGTTTGCGTACTGTTCAACCGCAACTATTGCGTATCCCTCCGGCTAAGTACGTCCTTTTTAAGCCCTCTGGTTAGGCTAGATTAGCTGCCAAAATTCATCATGAGGAAAAGCAAGAGAAAGTCGCCTGGAAGTTCCGCGGCAAGGCAGCTATTTTCAGACTATTTCAGGAGCAGGTTCAAAGTGGTCAAACTATAAAATCTTTTTGCACTGCGCATGGCGTTGCGGAAGGTACCTTTCATAACTGGAAACATAAGTACGGCGCTGGCGGAGAAACCCAGTCGACCACGGGTTTTGCAACGCTTCAAATCATACCGGAGCCTGGTTTATTTGCGGTGGTCAGCGGCATAAAGATCTATCAGCCGGTAAGTGCTGCTTACCTTAAAGAGTTGCTGTCATGGGCAGTCTAATCATGCTGAGCGATCACCGGGCCTATCATCTTTACCGCAAAGAGACCGATATGCGCAAAGGGTTTAACCTGCTTTGCGGTATCGTCCTCAATGAATTGGGACGACACGTTACGCAGGATGATGCGTTTATCTTCATCAACAAGCCACGCACAAACCTGAAGATGCTGGTCTATGAGCAGGGCGGCTTTACCATCTTCTACCGGCGGCTGGAGAAAGGCGCTTTTGAAGTGCCGGCTTTTGATCTGGATGCTAAGAGCATGCAAATAAGCGCCAATCAACTGTATTTTATTTTGCAGGGTGTCTCGCTGCAAACGGTCAAGGATTGTAAGAAATATCAACATAAATCAGGTAAATAGTTGAAAACTAAACTTGTGTAGATGCGAAAGCTGCGAGTTTTGCTTTTTCAGAGCATAAAGGAGCGCAGCGAACTTTACGAACGAGAAAGAGTGTGTCGAAGCAGCTCCGACGAAGTTCTAACTTGTTCTCCAATGCGGATGAAGAAGCAAAACTGAACCGACGAAGTCGGGACGGGGCTTCTTGTATAAAACACAGGGCTACAAGATCACCAAGTTGTCGCGGAAGCGGCACGGTAAAGATTAAAATCTGCAATGAGGTTTTAACTTCTTCTGCCAGTTCCTCGTCAGGCACTACATCTTCTTTATACGCATTAAATTTAGTTCCATTCATCAACCAAAATTACATCAGCCTGCCGCGGGAAAACTTTGGTGGTTAATACGCGGTGTACCTCTTCGTCTCCGTCGGCACAGCAATCGGCTAATACGGTTAAGCGGTAATCTTTATCAGCTGCTTCGCGCAGGGTTGATAATACTACTCCACTTGTCGCAATGCCGCTAAGTACCAAATGCTGAATGTTTTTAGCACGCAGCAGCACTTCCAAATCGCTGCCGGTAAATGCGCTTACACGGCGTTTAACTACAATTAATTCGTTCTCTTGCGGCAAAATCGATGGATCGACTTTTAAAAAATCTTCCATATTGGCACTGCCGAAACGCTCCTTAACGACTGCGAGGTTCTTGTTATTCACGCTTCCTTCGGGCCAACCCGGCCTGAAACCTACTACGATATAGATAACTGGAATATTATTGCTTCGTGCATTGTCTAAAGCCCTGGCAACACTTGCCTTAATTCTTGTTGAATCAGGCAGCATACCCAATATGGAGGTTTGCATGTCCATTACTAAAAGCGCTGTGTTTTGCGTGTTTTGTTCCATTTGTTTTGATACTTTTAATATTTAGTTTCTGATAAGCAAACTGCCTAAGGGGAGCATCCCAAAATAACCCATAGCCACATAGCCTATTACCCAGCCTTCATGTTTGGGTCTGAATTAATTTGCAACAGTGTAATAATAATTGTGGATTGCGGCTTCATACCAAAATCAAGGCGCAAATGCTATTGCCTACAAAGATGTGGCAAACAAACCATATCGCCCGTGACGATCGTCACAATCGGAACCGCTATTGCACCTTTCCGCGAATGCGGCTTAAAGTTTCGCGCGCTACACCCAAGTATGATGCCATCTGCGAAAGCGGAATACGCTGAATAAGCCTGGGATTATTTTTTTCAATGTAACGATAGCGCTCCGTTGGGGTGTATATTTTGAACAAGTCACTATGCTTTTCAGAGGCTAAAAGCATGCTGATGGCCAGCTGATGCACAAAACGCATCAGTTGCGGGTTGCCGCTAAACCTGGTAACCATCATATCCAGGTTAAAAATCCATACCGAAGCATCCTCACCGGCTTCGATGGTAAGCTCAGACGGTATCCTGTTTCTTAAGCTTTTCAGGTTCGAGGCAAACTCACCCTCAAAGGTAAAATTCATGTTGATTACGGAATCATCCATATTATAATAGGTACGCAGGTAGCCATCATCCACCAGATAAAACGAGCGGCAAATGTCTCCATCTTTCAGCAGCGTATCGCCTTTTTTTAGGTTCCGATGTACCGAACAGCTCATCAGCAAAGCAATATCCTCACCTGATAATTCTATTACATGCTTAATACTGTCATAAAGTATCTGCTCGTTCATTGGTTGGGAATTTGGATATTGGCCAGTAGTTCGTAATTTTTTTTCACGGCTTTCTTTTTATAGAATTCCTTATGAGATATGTTCATTATAGTTCGCTTCCTATTTTTTCCTTCAATTGGTATAAATATAAACCTAATTCAAGTTGTAAACTGGAATGGACTAAAATTTAGAGGGCGTAGCCCGGAGGTAATCTTGGGTTTGAATATATATTAGCTATCCATCTGCACCAATGTGCCTTCAGTTTCTCCTAAATTCCTCCCCCATTTGGCCACAGCATTTAATGCTGGTATAATTGTCTTACCAAAGTCAGTAAGCGAATATTCAACTTTTACCGGAGGCTTCAGGCCGTAAACTTTTCGGTTTATAAGCCCGGCCTTCTCCAACGATTTTAATTGGATACTTAACATTTTTTCGGTTATATCGGGAATCCGTTTTTTTAGTTCGACAAATCGAAGCGTTTCGTTTTTTAGGTACCAGAGTACCACACTTTTCCACTTTCCTCCAATGTACTCCATCGTAATATCCATTGCGCAATGATATATTTTACCATTCAGTTGAAAAGCTAAATTTTCACCCTTAATTATCATAAGAAGATATTTTGGCTGTCAAAATTGACAGCTATTGCAAAGATAGAAAACTATAAATAAGTTTGCAACTGTAAAAAGTATAGTTAAATAAAATAAAGCAAATTATGAGATCATCTGTGCATACTTATACCTCTCAGGAACCTATGATGAAGGTAAATGCTTATATTGTAGAAACACCTGATGAACTTGTTGTTGTCGACACTACGCTGACCATGAGTGATAGCAAAGCCCTAAAACAAAAGGCCGACAGCATAGGCAAACCAATTTCAGGCATTATTCTTACACATGGACACCCGGACCATATTGCTGGTACTTTCAATGTTTCACCAAAAGGGGATATACCCATTTATTCTTTGCCTTCAGTGAAAAAATTGATGGAAGAGACAGAAGAAGCCAAGCACAAGCAATGGTCAGGCTTGTTTGGCCAGGAATGGATTCCAAAATGGGTCTATCCGAATCAGATGGTTAAAGATGGCGACTCTGTTACCATTGCAGGATTACATTTTACTGTAATGGATATTGGTTCCGGTGGTGATTGCGACGCTAATTCAATTTGGCTTTTGGAAGATGAAAATAAAGCAGCTTTCATAGGAGATTTTATTTACAGCAATAACCACACATATATGAATGACGGTAGCATTCTCCGCTGGTTGGCCAACCTTGAAAGATATTCACCTCTTTTGAAAGATTTCAGTACCTACTTTGTAGGCCATGGCCCATCCTGCAATTTCTCCGCCATTGCAGAACAGAAGGAATATTTTCTTACCTATTGTTCCAATGTTTTGATAGCAACAAATGGAACGGGTATTTTCACTGATGAGACGAAGAAAGCTTTTGAACGAAGGATGCTCACACTATTTCCAGGGTATGGTTGCCAGTTCATGGTATCCCTTTCGGCAGACCGCGTAGGCAAAGAATTGATAAGCTCCGCTACTCATTTGTAATAATTATAGAAAACAAACATGAAAAAAATAGCAGTATTTGGAACCGGGATGGTAGGCAATACGATTGGAAAGAAGCTAATTGAATTGGGATATCGGGTAATGATGGGCAGTCGGAAAGCCAACAACGAAAAGGCTTTTTCCTGGGTGTCAAATAATGGGGAAAACGCTTCTTCAGGCTCCTTTTCCGATGCAGCCAAATTTGGTGAGATAATTTTCAACTGCACCAAAGGAGATAGTTCGCTTGAAGTGATGAAGCAGGCGGGTGGTTCTAATTTATCCGGGAAAATTTTAATTGATGTCAGCAATCCACTGGATTTTTCAAATGGTATGCCCCCGACATTAATACCCTCTTTAATAAATACCAACTCATTAGGAGAAGAAATACAAAAGCTTCTGCCTGATACTGAAGTCGTAAAAACTTTGAATATCGTAAACTGTGAAGTAATGGTTAATGCTGCGAAATGCGGGGGGGATGCTACCATGTTTGTAGCAGGAAATAACGCCGGCGCTAAAATTAAAGTTGAAGGGATCTTGCGACAATTTGGTTGGGAAGATATCATTGACCTGGGTGATATAAAACACTCCCGTAGTACCGAGATGTTGATGCCGGTATGGTTAAGCACGTATATGACTATCAGGAACGGTTATTTCGCATTTAAAATAGTGCGCCGTAGGTAGCCGTGCTATTTCTGGTCAAAAAAAGGTAAAATGTATTTTATCATTATATCAAAGGGTAGTTTTGATTTTGAAGAATTGTAGCTATTACCAGCAAATGTTACAACCAAGTGTAAATCTCGTATCACCATAATATACTGTCCTCCATTTCCAGAAGCAAAAACAATATTGTACTTAAATTTATCAGTTTTTATTTCTTCATTATACCATGTATAACCATAATAAGTAGGTTGCGGAATAGCTGTTTTATTTTTAGAGATCCTCACATTTGAAAAGTCTTCAATTTTTATAAGTCCTTTTGTCATTATTTTAATCCATTTTCCGGAAACAACTCTTCTATTATTAAAAACACCTTCATTTAAAACTAATTGTCCAATTTTGTTCATGTCTCTTGGAGAAATATAAAAAGAACCTGCTGTCGCTTCGTGACCAACAGGGTCTTTTGTCCACTTGTAATTGGTAATACCCAAGGGGTTGAAAAGATATTTATCTGCAAAATCCGAAACAGTCATGTGTGTAGCATGAGCAATTATTGCTCCTAATAGCATTGCATTAATTGACGTATAATCCCATTGAGTCCCTGGTTTGTTTTTTAATGGCAGGTCAAGACAAAATTTTATCCAGTCTTGCTTATTCTCCATTTCGTCTTCACAATCTTTGCTTCCATTCCATTCTTCGCAATCAAAACCAGATTTCATCTCAAGCAAATGTTCAATTGTCATGCTGTCTTTTAAAATATTCCAGTTTCTATATGGCTTATACTCTGGGAAAAAAGTATATACTTTTTCATCTACATTTTTAATAAACCCTTCGTCAATAGCAATACCAATCAATATCCCCGTAACTGACTTAAAAGCAGAACGGGAATCATGCAGACTGTCCTTGCTTAATCCATGAAAATAGTTTTCAAAAATAAGCTTGCCACTTTGGGTTATGGTAACTCCTTCAAGGTTAGGATATGAGCCATTGTTTACTGTAATCGTAATGCTATCTAAGAGATTTGCAGGAATTTGTTTTGCATTTACGCAAGAGCAAAATAATATTAGTAAACTTAGAGTTGTGAATAGTTTCATTAATTTTAGATTAATAACAAGCACTCTAACAACTAGCCTCTCATACTTTGCTTGATCCGTTCCAGGTGTTGCGCGCCCCAAGCGCTTAACTCACGAAGCACATCTTTCAACGTCCGGCTGTAGTCCGTTGCTTCATAGATGATCGACACTGGTGTAGTTGCGTACACATTGCGCTTGATGAACTCATTCAACTCCAAATCTTTCAGCTCTTTAGCCAGTATTTTAGGAGATATACCGCTGACTTCATTCAATATTTCATTAAACCGCTTCGGAGATTGTGTAAGACTCAGAATCAAGGGCAGTTTCCATTTACCGCCCAGGACATAGAGCGCATCAACTATGTTCTTAAGCGAACTGGCACATTCTTCTTTACCGGGAATTACCTTATCAGTGGTCGTTGTCATATCCAAAGGTAAGCACTTTCCTAAACGTAACTGCTTTCCTTTAGGTAACTACTATCCTTTCGATAGTTCTTGCAGCTAATTTTGCCTCGACCTTCTTACTTTTTAACATAAACAATCATTGTTGTCCGGATAAATCCGGGTTAAAATAGTCTGTATCCTTTTATTGAAGCGGGATACAGGTTAAAAATCG